>NZ_JBHVPD010000105.1:0-38018 GCF_042887525.1 Kitasatospora sp. NPDC057936 | reverse complement strand
GTGTCCTCCCCTGTGAGGACACCGGGCCGACGGTCGTTCGCGCGAGCCCTACCGCGGGCTGCTGGTGATGATCAATATCGCGAGCAGGATCCCGAAGCCGAGGTTCGCGATTTCCAGCCAACCGAAGATCTTGGCGCGCTTGGCGTACTTCTCGCGCTCGTACGGATCGACGGCGGTTCTGGCGCGGTTGCGGTTGGTGACCCACAGCACGATGAAGATGATGTCGAGCACGGCGAACTCCTGTGGGCCGATGGGATGCTGACGATCAGCCGAGGTGGGCGAGGGGCCTTCCCGGGTTCGGGGTTCAGGATGTCGGCGCACCAGGAGGGTGTCAACTGAGATGGATGCCAAGAGCTGCTAAATTTACGACAGTTGATGACTCGTCGCTTCGCCCTCGGGGAGCCCCGTGCGCACCTGCGCCACCACCGCCGAACGCGCGAACGCCCGCGACACCGTCACCAGCCAGGCCGTCTCGGCGGCGAGGTCGGCCGCGACCTCGCGCGGCGCGTAGCCCGTCCCGTCCGCGGACGGACGGTGCCCGGCCGCCGACGACTCCAGCGCGGCGGCCAGGACGGCCGCCTCCACGACGGCCGCGTCCCCGCCGCTCGCCGCCTCGGCCCACCCGGGCACCCGCGGATCGGCGTGCGCCCGCAGCGTCAGCTGACCGTCGCGGATCTCGATGACGCGCCGGTAGAGCGCGAACTCCGGGTTCCGCAGCGGCCCGCCGAGGCCGAGCACCCCGACCTCCGCGGTGAGCGAGATCTCCGGCACCGCCGAGTGCAGCGCCGACCACAGCGGTTCGAGCCGCCGGTAGTCCCGCCAGGCCCGCACCTGCCGCGCCGAGCGGGTCAGGAAGGCCGCCCACACCGCGAGCGTCATGCCGCCGATGCCGAAGAGCAGCGTGCCGAGGGCGAACGGGGCCGAGAAGGCGTCCTCCTCGATCTCCTGGCGGCCGGTCGTCAGCGTCTCCCACAGCGGCACGGCGCTCAGCGCCGACCAGGCGAACCCGCACGCCGTCCCGGCGACGATCAGCCGCAGCCCGGTCCGCGGCAGCCCGGGGGCGACGACCCCGGCGGACCGCAGGACCGCCAGGCCGAACACCGCGACGCACCAGCAGCCGTGCACGGTGAAGAGGGCGTTGAACAGCGTGAGCGGCAGGCGCCCGACCGGGCCGGCCACCAGCTCGGGGCCCTCCGGCCGCACCCCGCCCACCACGTACGCGACCGCGCTCACCGCCATGACGAACGCCGAACCCACCGCCTGGCGCCGCACGGCGGCAGGGCCCGACGCCGCCGGCCGCACCGCGTACACGAGCAGGGCGATCGCGCACTCCGCGCCGAGCTTGAGCTCGTAGCCGAGCAGCGGCACGCACCGCGCGACGGACTCCCACGGCACGGCGGCCCGGGTGGCCGGGGCGAGCACGGCGACGGCCGTGCCGATGCCGAGGATGAACACCAGCAGCCGGCGCTCGCCGGGGCGGCGGCACAGGCCGCGGGTCAGGACCAGCCGTGCGGCCGTCGCCAGCAGGGCCAGCGCGCAGACCAGGTAGTCGACGGTGCTGCTCACGGTGCCGTCCGGTCGGGATCGTCGGGGTGGTGGGGTGGTGCGAGACCGAAGACGGCGTCGAAGCCCGTGCCGCTTGCCGCCGTGGACATCGTCTCCCTCCCCGATCTCCCCACCCGACGGGACTGTCCGGACGCCCATGGTAGTGGCGGACTTCCGGGGCTTCCAGGCCACTTGACGGGTGGGGAGGAGCAGGCGTCAGACGGCCGCGGGGGTGGTCCGGCGCGCGGTGCGGACGTCCTGCCACACGAAGTAGGCGAGGTTGAGCAGCACCGCCGCGTGGAGCAGCCACCAGCCGGGGCCGAAGGAGATCGTGATGTGCGGCACCAGCGTGGGCGACACGGGGGCGAAGTCGGTGGGCCGCAGCGTCAGGTCGGTGGTGAGGAGGCGTACGAGGAACGCCGAGAGGCTCAGGTAGCCGAGGGTCCGGACGACCGGGTGCCGGCGGTGCGGCCGGAGGGCGGTGCAGACGAGGGCGAGGACACCGAGCAGCAGCCAGGGCCACGCGAGGAGGATGCCGTAGCGGGTGTCGGGGACTCCGGGGAAGGACAGGAACCCGAGCGCCTTGCCGAGCGAAACGTCGGCCGCCAGGTCGTGGCCGTTGGCGAACGTGCCGTTGAGGGTGGCGCCGGTCAGGGGCACCGCGCCGACGTACAGGGCCAGGCCGCCGAGGGGTGCGAGCAGGTACGCCGGGCTCCAGCGCCGTGCCGGGGCCGGAGCGCGGGGCGGTACGGGCGGCGGGGGCGGCACGAACGTCGTGGCGGTCGCGGTGAAGGGAGCGGTCGGCGGCGCCGTGGGCGGGGCGGGCTGCTGCTGCAGGAACGCCGTGACCATGGCGGCGGCCTGCGGGCCGGTGAGGCGGTCGTCCGGGGCCTTCGTGAGCAGGCCGTTGATCAGCGGTGCCAGCGGACCGGCCAGTGCCATCGGCGGTGCCGTCTCGAACAGGAGCGCCGCGAGCGTGGCCGCCGGGGTGTCGCGGCGGAACGGCATCCGCCCCTCGACGGCCTGGTAGAGCGTCGCGCCGAGGGAGAACAGGTCGCCGGCCGCAGCGGCGGGGCTGCCGTGGGCGCGTTCGGGCGCGAGGTAGTCGACCGAGCCGATGAACATGCCCGAGGCGGTGAGCGCGGTCTGGTCCTGCTGCACGGCGATCCCGAAGTCGGCCAGCAGGACGCCGCCGCCGTCGGCCAGCATGATGTTCGCGGGCTTCACGTCGCGGTGGACGATGCCCGCCTCGTGCGCGGCGCCCAGCGCGGCGAGGACGGCCTGCGCGACCCGGGCCGCCTCGGGCGCCGGGAGCGGTCCGTCCTGGACGATCCGGTCCTCCAGGGAGCGGCCGACGATCAGTTGCATGACCGTCCAGGGGAGACCGCCGTCCACCACGACGTCGTGGACCCCGACGACGTTCGGGTGGTCGCGCAGCCGCGCCGCGTGCTGGGCCTCCCGCTGGGCGCGCACCAGGCGCTCGTCGTGCTCCGCGGCCGAGGCGGCGGGCGGCAACTGGACCTCCTTGACGGCGACGTCCACGCCCAGCACCTCGTCGTGGGCCTGCCACACGCTGCCGAACCCGCCCGCGCCGAGGCGCCGCACGAGCCGGTAGCGCCCGCCGACCAGCCGCCCCTCCCGCGTCGCCTGGTCGCCACCGCCGACGCCGTTCCCGCTCTCCGACACCGTCTCCCCGTTCCCGTGCACGCGGTCCGCCGCAGGGGTCCAGGACCGGCGATGGTGCCGGATCCGCGCTGCGGCGACGGGCCGTCGGACCGGCCCGGGCCACGATCATCCCAGCCGCGCGCGGGCCGGGGCACCCGGGGTCCGGATGGTCCGGACGGCCGCGGTGTCTCCAATCGGCGGCCGGCCGGAGTACCAAAGTCCCGGTCACCGGTGTGGGACGGGTGGGACGGACACGACCGGGCCTTGCGCCGACGCGGTCGCCCGGCAGACTGACGGGACCGGCGGCAGCGGGTCGATCCCCGCCGCCGGCTCCCGGCTGACGAATCATCGGAGACTCGCGCCGGAGATCCACGAGATCCTCACACACCAGGAGCAGCCACCCGTGCGTACCCTCCTCCCCGCCCGCCGCCGGTTATCGCTGGGCCTCGCCCTGGCCGCCGCACTGACCGGTCTCGGCGCACTGACTGCCTCCGCCGCGGCCGCCTCCGCCGCGCCAGCGGCCACCGCGCCGAGCCCGATAGCCCTGACCTCCTCCGCCTGTCCGGCGGACATCCGGCAGGGCGAGTCCGACGGCTGCGTCACCCAGCTCCAGCTGGAGCTCGACCGCACCGGCGCCACGATCGCCGTGGACGGCCGGTTCGGGGCGGCCACCCTGACCGCCGTCCGCGTCTTCCAGACGGCGCACGCGCTGGTGGCCGACGGCATCGTCGGCCCCGCCACCAAGGCGGCGCTCGACGCCGCGGCCGCGGCGGCCTCCGGCACCGTCGACCTGCGCACCCAGTGCGGCGACCTGCGGACCGGCGCGAGCGGACCGTGCGTCAGCACGCTGCAGACGATGCTGAACGCGCTCGGCGCCCGGCTCACCGTGGACGGGCAGTTCGGGCCGGCCACCGACACGGCGGTGCGCGACTTCCAGGCCTTCCACGGCCTGGCCATCGACGGCGTCGTCGGCCAGGGCACGAAGGCCGCCCTCTACAGCGGCAACGCCGGCTCCACCGGCACCCCGCCGCCGCCCGGCACCCCCGTCGACCCGGCCAAGGTCCTCGCCGCGGCCAAGGCCTTCCTCGGCGTCCCGTACGTGTGGGGCGGCGGCCACTCGCTGCGCGGCGAGGGCCCCGGCCCGTCGCTGGGCACGTGCGACGGCTACACCGGCTCGATCCAGCCCTGCCCGGCCGACACGACCGCCGGCGTGGACTGTTCGGGCCTGGTCCGCGCGGCCTACTGGTTCGGCGCGGGCTTCGACCTGGCCAACGGCGGCGACACGAACCAGCAGACGCTGGACCGCCACCTCACGCCGGTCACCGAGTCCCAGCGCCGGCCGGGCGACCTGGAGTACTTCGGCACGGACGCGCACACCACCACGCACGTCGTGCTGTACGCGGGCACCGACCCCGCCACCGGCGCGGACATGATGTACGAGGCCAAGGAGACGGGCACGGACGTCCACTACGTCGGCCTGCGCACCGGCGGCTTCTGGTACCACGTCACGGCCTGACGGCCGGGGCGCGCACGGCGCGGGCGGCGGCTCCGGCCGCCGCCCGCACCGCGTCAGCCGCGGCCCGACGCCCCGGTGCTGCGCACCGTCACTCGAAGCGGCTCGGGTCCCCGGCCCCCCGGCGGACGATCTCCGGCTCGCCGCCCGAGAAGTCGACGACCGTCGTCGGCTCCGTGCCGCAGTCGCCCGAGTCGACCACGGCGTCCAGCACGTGGTCGAGGCGCTCCTTGATCTCCCACCCCTGCGTCATCGGCTCGTCCTCGCCGGGCAGGAGCAGCGTGCTGGAGACCAGCGGCTCGCCGAGTTCGGCGAGCAGCGCCCGGGTGACGGCGTGGTCGGGGATCCGGACGCCCACCGTCTTCTTCTTCGGGTGCAGGAGGCGCCGGGGCACCTCCTTGGTGGCCGGGAGGATGAAGGTGTAGCCGCCCGGCGTCGCGGCCTTGACGGCGCGGAAGACGTTGTTGTCGAGCTGCACGAACTGCCCCAGCTGCGCGAAGTCCTCGCACATCAGGGTGAAGTGGTGCCGCTCGTCGAGGCGCCGGATCGTCCGGATCCGTTCGAGGCCGTCGCGGTTGTCCAGCCGGCAGCCCAGGGCGAAGCAGGAGTCGGTCGGGTACGCGATGAGGGCTCCGGACCGGAGGCTGTCGGCCACGGTGCTGATGGTGCGCGGCTGGGGGGACTCTGGGTGGACGTCGAAGTACTTGGCCATTCGGCGACCCTAAGGGATGCCGGCCGCTGATCGCCGCAGGTCTCAGCGGGACGGGGTGAAGTTCGGGAGCTGTTCGAGGCTCTCGGCGACGGCGGCGAAGCCGTACGCGAGCATCTCGTGCTCGTACACCTCGACGGCCTCGCGCAGGCCGGTCCCGCCCCGGTGGGCGTCCGTGAGGGTGCGGCAGAGGAGCGCGGCGTCGCGCAGGGCGGTGTTCGCGCCCTTGCCCGCGCTCGGGGGCATGGCGTGGATCGCGTCGCCGAGGAGGGTGACCGGGCCGGTGCCCCAGTGCGGGAGCGGCTCGGTGTACCGGAGCGTCAGCGGCGAGCTGTTGACGACGTCGGACCGGCGGACGAGCTCGACGAGGTCGGGGTGCCAGCCGTCGAGGAGGGGGAGCAGCCGGTCGCGGACGGTCGCCCAGTCGTCGTCGCCGGTGAGCTGCTCGGGGAGGGTGACCACCCAGCGCAGGTAGCTGTCGGTGTCGGGGAGTTCGACCTCGGGGGCGAGCTCGGCCGCCGCGAGCCTCGGCGGGCGGCGGAACTCCATCCGGCCGAGCAGCATCGTCAGCCCGGGGCCCTGTACGAGAGTGCCGAAGTCCGGGACGAGGGTGGCGAAGCGCTCGGTGAGCGGGGTGCGCCCGAGGAGCGAGTTGCCCGGGATGTCGACCACCCGGGCGTCGGGGAGCAGTCGGCGGCGCACGGCCGAGCCGACGCCGTCGGCGCCGACGAGGAGGTCGGCCACCGCGCTGCCGCCGTCGGAGAGGTGGACCTCGACGGTGCCGTCCGGCAGCTCGGCGTAGCCGGTCACGGCCCTGCCGAACTCGACGCGCTCGCCGAGCCCGGCGAGGAGGACCTCCCGCAGGACGCGCCGGTCGGCCGCCGCGCCGCCGTCGGTCGGGTCGAGCCGCCGGAGCTCGGTGAGGTGCTGGTCGACCACCCTCGGCCGGCCGGCGAGCGGCCCGGTCACGGCGTCGAGCAGCCGGTACAGCCGGGGCGGCAGGCAGTCGCGCAGCGCGCCGAGCCCGTGTTCGTTCAGAGCGATCCGGAAGCCCTGGTAGCGGCTGTCCGCCGCGGGCTCGCGCTCGTACACCCGCACGTCGATCCCGGCGCGGACCAGCCCCTGCGCCAGGCACAGCCCGCCGATGCCGGCCCCGGCCACGATCACCTTCATGTCCCGCTCCTCACGTTCCGTCATGTCCACCAGCATCACTGCCGGTTGGTGGCGGCGGCAGGGCGTTCGATCACGAAGTGCCGATGACATCCGTCACAGCGCCGCCTCCCGCAGCCGCTGGGCCGCGTGTTCGGGGCTGACGTCGTTGACGAAGGCGTCCATGCCGGATTCGACGCCGGCCAGGTACTTGAGCTTGTCGGCGGTGCGCCGGATGGTGAACAGCTCCAGGTGGAGGGCGAGTTCGTCCCGCTGTTCACGGGGTGCCTGGTGCCAGGCGGAGATGTACGGGGTGCGGCCGGTGCCGAAGAGGCGGTCGAAGCGGCGCAGCAGGTCGAGGTAGAGGCGGGGGAACTCGGCGCGTTCGGCCTCGTCGAGGGCGGTGAGGTCGGGGACGCGGCGGTGTGGGTAGAGGTGGACCTCGTAGGGCCAGCGGGCGGCGAAGGGGACGAAGGCCGTCCAGTGTTCTCCGGCGAGTACGACCCTTTCGCCGTCGGCGCGTTCGGCGGCGAGGAGGTCGTCGAAGAGGTTGCGGCCCGTCGCCGTGCGGTGGGCCCAGGCCCGCGCGGCGATGCGGGTGGTGCGCGGGGTGGTGAACGGGAAGGCGTAGATCTGTCCGTGGGGGTGGGCGAGGGTGACGCCGATCTCGGCGCCGCGGTTCTCGAAGCAGTACACCTGTTCCACGCCGGGCAGGGCGGAGAGCGCGGCCGTGCGGTCCGTCCACGCGTCCAGGACCAGACGTGCGCGGGCCTCGGAGAGGTCGGCGAAGGACGCGTCGTGGTCGGCCGTGAAGCACACCACCTCGCAGCGCCCGGTGCCCGGTCCGGCCGTGCGCAGCGGGCGTTCGGTCCGGGGCGCGTCCGCGTCGGGGTGCAGGGACGGGAAGCGGTTCTCGAACACCGCGACCTCGTAGTCCGGGGCCGGGATCTCGCTGAGCCGCGCGTCGGTGGAGGGGCAGAGCGGGCACTCGTCGGCGGGCGGGAGGTGGGTGCGGCCCTGGCGGTGGGCGGCGATGGTGACGCTGTCCCCGGTGGCGGGGTCGCGGCGGATCGCGGAGCGGACGGCGGCGGGCTCCAGTCGGCGCCGGTCGACGGTGTCGCGCACGGCGGACTCGTCGGTGTCGTAGTAGAGGATCTCGCGGCCGTCCGCGAGCTTGGCGGTGGTCTTCTTCACGGCTGGGTCTTCTCCATGGCTGGGCCTTCCGCGGCGGCGGTGCGCGGCCACGACCGGTGCCGCGCGTGGCGGAGGCCGCCTCCGGTGGGGGACGGAGGCGGCCTCCTGGGGGATTGGCTGGAGGACGGTCAGGCGGGCAGGCCGACGGCCCGCTCGCGCCCGCGCCGCTGCTGGATCACCACGGCGACGACGAGCAGGAGCCCCTGGGCGACGTTCTGCCAGAAGGAGTTGATGCCCTGGACGGTGAGCCCGTTCTGCAGCGCGCCGAGCAGCGCGACGGCGAGGAGCGTCCCGGCGATCCCGCCCTTGCCGCCCTTGAGCGCGCAGCCGCCGAGCGCGGCCGCGGTGATGGCCTGGAGCTCCAGGCCCTCGCTGCCGGAGGTGGGCTGCCCCGAGCCGGTGCGGGCGGTCAGCAGGACGCCGGCGACGGCCGCGACCATGCCGGTGAGCGCGTACACCGACAGCAGGTACTTGTTGAGGTCGATGCCGGCCAGCCGCGCGGCGGTGGGGTTGCCGCCGAGGGCGTAGATGTTGCGGCCGATGTCGGTGTAGGTGAGCAGGACGTGCACGGCGGCGGCGACCAGGATGAGGATCCACACCATGGTCGGCAGCCCGGCGATCTTGCCCCGGCTGAGGAAGACGAACAGCGGGTCGCCGAGGACGTAGCCCTGGGCGCGGCCGTCCGAGATCAGCTGGGCGACGCCCTTGTACGCGGCGAGCCCGGCCAGGGTGGCGATGGTCGGGTTGACCCGGCCGTAGATGATCACGACGCCGTTGAGCAGCCCGACGCCGGCGCCCGCCAGCACGGCCGCGCCGATGCCGAGCGCGGCGCTGGAGCCGGTGGACGTGAACACCATCGCGCTGACCACGGAGGCGAGGCCGGCCTGCGAGCCGACCGAGATGTCCAGGCCGCCGCAGATGATCACCACGGTCTGGACCACGGCGAGCAGCCCGGCGATGGTCACCGCCTCGGCGATGACCTGGATGTTCTGCCAGCCCAGGTAGTTGAGGTTGAGAAAGCCGAACAGCGCGAGCACGGCCGCCAGGGCCAGCAGCAGGATGAGGTTCTGGCCACCGACGGCGCCCAGCACGGCCCGCGCGCCGGTCGGCCGGGCGGGCCCGGTGGGGGCCTGCGGCCGCTGGTCGGCGGTGGTGGAGGGGGTGGTCATCGGGCGGCTCCGGTCGTGGGGTCGGTGGTGTCGGCGGGCGCGAGGTCCTCCGACATGGCCAGGGCGAGGATCGCCTCCTCGGAGGCCTCGGCGCGGCCGAGTTCGCCGGTGATCCGGCCGTTCTGCATGACCAGGATCCGGTCGGCCAGGCCGAGGACCTCGGGCAGTTCGGAGGAGATCACCAGGACGGCGACGCCGTCGCGGGCCAGGTCGGCGATGATCTGGTAGATCTCCGCCTTGGCGCCGATGTCGACCCCGCGGGTCGGCTCGTCCAGGATCAGCAGCTCGGGGCGGCGGGCCAGCCAGCGGGCGAGCACGACCTTCTGCTGGTTGCCGCCGGAGAGCGTGCGGACCTCGCTCTCGATCGAGGGCGCGCGGACCCGCAGCCGGTCCGCGTACTCCTGCGCGAGCTGCCGCTCGGCGCCGCGCCGCACGAACCGCCGCCGCCGCAGCCGGTCGAGGCTGACCAGCGAGGTGTTGTCGCGGATCGTCCGGTGCAGGAAGAGCGCCTGGGCCTTGCGCTCCTCGGGGGCGAGCCCGAGGCCCGCGCGGATCGCGTCCTTGGGGGAGCGAAGGCGCAGCACGGTGCCGCCGAGGAGGACCTCGCCGGAGCGGATCGGCACGTCCCCGGCGAGGGCGAGGGCGAGCTCGGAGCGCCCGGCGCCGATGAGCCCGGCGAGGGCGACGACCTCCCCGGCCCGCACCCGGAGGCTGACGTCGTGGACGTCGTCGGTGCTGACGCCGCGCACGTCGAGCACGACGCGGTCGGTGGCGACGTCCTGGCGGACGAACAGGCCGGCCAGGTCGCGGCCGACCATGAGCCGGACGAGCTCGCGCTCGTCGGTCCCGTCGGCGGGCAGGACGCCGGTCAGGGTGCCGTCGCGCAGGACGGCGATCCGGTCGGCGAGCCGGAAGATCTCCTTCATGCGGTGCGACACGTAGATCACCGCGATGCCGCGGTCGCGCAGCCGGCCGATCAGGGCGAACAGGGCCTCCACCTCGTGCTCGGAGAGCGAGGAGGTGGGCTCGTCGAAGGCGATCGCCCGGGGCGGCACGGCGCCGGTGAGCGCGCGCATGATCTCGACCAACTGGCGCTGGGCGGCGGTGAGTTCGGAGCCGAGGAGGTCCGGGTCGAGGACCTGCTCGAAGCCGAGGTCGGCCAGGTCCGCGGTGATCCGCCGGCGCAGCTCGGCCCGGTCGAGCCGGCGCCCGGCCCGGCGCGGGAGGCTGCCCGCGTAGACGTTCTCGGCGACCGACACGTGCGGGATGATCTCCGGCTCCTGCGGGATGATCCGGATGCCCGCGCGGCGCGCGTCGGTGGGGGAGGAGAGGTCGAGCGGGGCGCCGTCGAGCAGGACCTGCCCCTCGGTGGGGCGGTGGTCGCCGCTCAGGATGCGCAGCAGGGTCGACTTGCCGGCGCCGTTCTCGCCCATCAGGGCGGTGACCTTGCCGGGCGGGAAGTCGACGCTGACGCCGTGCAGCGCCCGGACGCTGCCGAAGGTCTTGCCGATGTTCTCGGCGACCAGGCCCTGGGCGGGCCGGGGGGAGGGCCCGGAGCCGGGTGGGGACTCGGGTGAGGTCATGCGTGCCTCGCTGGAGGTGCTGGGGGTCGCTTGGGGTACCGGAAGGGGTGGTGCTCAGCTGCAGGTCATGCCGGTGCTCTGCCAGGTCGAGGCGTCGACCATGGTGGTGGGGGCGAAGGCCTCGGCGGGGAAGTCCTTGCCGTTCTTGAGCTTGTCGACCATGGTCTGGACGGCCAGCGCGCCGACGTCCTTGCCGTTGATGAACAGGGCGGCCTTCATGCCGGAGGGCTTGCCGCTGGTCCAGTCCTTGCAGGCGAGGTAGGCGCCGAGGCCGACGCCGTCGATGTCGTCGGGGCTGACGCCGGCGTTCTGCAGGGCGGTGACGGAGCCCTGGACGTTCTCGTCGTTGCAGCCCCAGACCACCCAGTGCTTGACGCCGGGGTTGGCGGTGAGGGTGGCGGCGGTCTTGTCCTGGGCGCCGGTGGGGGTGTTGTCGGTGGCGACGTCGATGTTCTTGACGTCGGCCCCGCCGGCGGCGGCGAAGGCGGCCTTGGCACCCTTGATCCGGTCGCCGCAGACGGTGACGTCCTGCTTCCAGGCGGAGATGATGCGGGTGTCGGCGGGGTTCCAGCCGGCCTTCTTGAACTCGGCGGCGGCCCGCTTGCCGACCTCGCCGCCCATCTGCTCGCCGGAGAAGCCGACCCGGGCGACGAGGTCGCCCTTGCCGCAGGAGGCGGGCGCCGGGCCGGTGGCGCAGATCTGGTCGTCGGAGGTGAGCAGGGCGACGCCGGCGTCCTTGGTGGTCTGCACGACCTGCGGGCCGACGGCCGGGTCGGGCACGACGACGATCAGCCCGTTGCTCTTGCCGGCGATGGCCGACTGGACCTCGCTGACCGTCTTGTTCGCGTCGTTGCCGAGGTTCACGACCTTGAGGTCGACGCCGAGCTCGGCGGCCTTGGCCTTGGCGCCGGCCGCCTCGCCGACGAAGTACTCCTGGTCGCCCTGCTTCTGCAGGTAGGTCAGCGAGACCTTGCCGTCGACCTTGGCGACGGAGCCGGAGGACGACTCCTGGCCGGTCGAGCACCCGACGGCGCCCACGAGGGTCACACAGCCCAGGACGGCGGCGGACAGGACACGGCTGCGGCGAATGAACATGCGGTGGCTCCCGGTCAGGAGAGAAGGGTGGGGGATGTGGGCACGGCGTTTGAGTCGCGGCTTGAATCAAACACAATCGATCAGAAGCAAACTTGATCAAACGTGCTCGGACAGGAAACTCCCCGCCCGGACTTTCGTCAAGGGTCTTCGATGCGCTCGCGTCAATTCGAGACGTTCCCGTTATCGCCGCGGTCTACCCGGTCCCCACCCACCCGGCGGGCGGGTGGGGACCGGGTCGGAGCGGACGGTGGATCAGGAGAGGGTCGTCCAGGCCTGTCCGGCCGCGGCCGGGTCGGGCTGGACGGTGACGACGGCGGAGGCGGCCGCCGGGCCGGCGGCGGCGAGCGCGAGGCCGGTGGCCACGTTGGTGACGGTCAGTGCGCCGGTCGCGGTGTTCTGGAGCACCCGCCACTTCTGGCGGGCGTTGTTCGGGTCGTAGCCGTTGGTGACGTACGCGGCCGCGCCGGACGAGCCGGGGGCGGTGAGGATGCCGTGCACCTGGGTGCCGGTGTAGCAGTTGTCGGTGATGCGCACCGTGCCGTCCGGATTGGCGGCGAAGTTCCACTGCTCCGAGGTGTGCGTGCTCCACCACGTGTTGACGTCGACGGCCGCGCCGTCCGCGGCGCTGCAGGTGCCCTGGACCTCCAGCGCCTGGCCGCCGGTGCCGCCCGCGCCGATCGCGTGGTAGGCGCCGTCGCCGATCACCGCCGCGGGCGTGAACGCGGCCTGCGGGGTGAGGCGGAACATCGCGACGCCGTGCGGGGCGACCCAGGTGCCGCCGACGGTGCCGCCGGAGGCGACGGTGCCGGTGGCGCCGGTCCACAGCTCCTTGGACGTGTAGCCGCCGGTGAGGCCGAGCGAGCCGAGCGTGCTGCCGATCGTCTGCCAGTTGTTCGGGTCCTGGTTGACCAGCAGGACGGCGGTGTCGCCGCCCGCCAGCTGCCGCTTGAGGACCACCGGGGCGGTGCCGTTCGCGGGCGGGGCGCCGACCAGCGTCGCCGGCCTGGCGAGCGCGTCCTGGTCGATCCGGATGACGTCGGCGTTCTTCATGAGCGCCAGGCCGGAGGCGGGGATGCCGGTGGACCAGCTCGTACTGCCGTCGGTGTGCTGGGCGTCGGCGTAGGTGCGCAGGTCGGCGCCGGAGATGAGGGGCGAGGCCATCATCGACAGGACCGACAGCTCGGTGCGCGACTCGTCGTCGGTGAACGGCTTGTGGCACGCGCAGGTGTCGGTGACGCCCCACGAGCCGTAGACGTCCTGCCAGCCGGTGAACATCATGTCCATGTCGTTCCAGCTGCCCGGGCGGACGTTGCCCGGGTACTGCAGCGCGGTGCCCAGCTGCTGCCCGTAGAGCACGCCGCTCAGGTCGCTGCCGCGGTCGCCGCCGATCCGGCACAGGTTGGCGACCTGCCCGCACCACACGCCGGTCGGCGCGTACCCCGGGGACTGGTACGCCGGGGTGCCGGCCGCCCGGATCACCGGGTCGGTGCGGGCCGGGTCGTTGGCGCCCAGCAGGTACGGCACGCCGGTGTGCACCGGCTGGGCGGAGACGCTGAGCGCCACCCTCGGCCTGCCCTGCGCGGCGGAGGCGGCGTCGAGGGCGCGCTGGAACGTCTGCACCCGGGCGTACATGGACTGGGTGAGTTCCTTGCCCTCGCCCTGGGTGTAGTAGTTGTGGCCGTCCGGGCCGACGATCTGGGGGCCGTAGGGGCAGTCGTCGTACTTGACGTAGTCGACGCCCCAGGAGACGAAGTCGCTCGCGTCGGTGGCCTCGTGGCCGAGGCTGCCGGGGTGCATCTGGCAGGTCAGGTAGGTGTCCGTGCCGTACAGGCCGAACTTCATGCCCTTGCTGTGGGCGTACCAGGCGAGGTACTGGATGCCGTTGACGGTCTGCCCGTTGACGACCTGGGAGGGGAAGGTGTCCGGGCGCGGGGCGAGGTGGCCGGAGGTCGGGTCGTTGCCGGTGCCGTCGGTGCCGGCGACCGGGTTCCCGGCGGCGTCGTAGAGCTGCATCGAGCCGTAGGACGTCCGCACGATGTCGGTGCTCTGGCCGTCGCGGTGCCAGAGCGACCAGCCGTCGTCGATGGTGACGGTGTTGTAGCCGGCCGTCACCAGGCCGTTGCCGGACATGAAGTCGATGGTCTGCTTGACCTGCTGCTCGGTCACGTTGGTGCCGAGCGAGTTCCAGGAGTTCCAGCCCATCGGCGGGGTGAGGGCGGTGCCGTTGTCGAGGGCGGCGGCGGGGGTCGCCGTGGTCAGCGCGAGGGCGCCGAGGCCCGGGGTCGCGAGGGCGAGCGACAGCAGCGCGCCGGCGAGTCGTCGGGATCTGCGCATGCGTGGGCGCATGGGTGCTCCAAGGGTGGGGGTGGGTGGGGTCGCCAGAGCGAGCGCCTGTTGGAATTTGTTGATTCGTGTCGGAAGGCGACCGATGGGGCTCAGATCCCAACAGGGGCAGGCGCAGGCTAGTGGCTCCACCCGGCCCGGCTCAAGAGGCAGGTTCCGCACGATAACGAGCCGGTATCGGCCCGAAGTTCGTCGGACGCGAGGCCTTGACGGGCGGGTGAACGTGGCGTTTCCTGTGACCGCCGCGTTCGATCGCGTTCGTTTGTGAGTGTTTGAACGTTCAAATCAACCAAGCCCCCCACCTTGGAGCATCCATGCGCCTGCGCCTGTGCACGTCCGGCGTCGCCGCCTTCGCCCTCGCGCTGACGGGCTGTTCGGCGGACCCGCCCGACCCGGCGGCGCACGGCCCGCTGACCATCACCTTCCTGCAGAAGCAGGGCGACCAGGGCTACTTCGTCGACGAGGCGGCCGGCGCCAGGGCCAGGGCGGCGCAGCTCGGCGTCGAGCTGACCGTCGTCGACCTCGGCAACGACCGCGACCGCGCCCTCAAGGAGGCCGGGGCGGCCCTCGGCAGGAAGACGGGCGGCCTCATCGCCGTCGTGCCCGACCCGACCGTCGGCCCCGACCTCGTCGCCCTCGCCCGCCGCGCCGACGTCCCGCTGCTCTCCACCGACGACCAGCTCTGCGCCGACTACCCCGACCCCGGTGCCTGCTTCTCCAACGGACTCGTCCCGCGCGTCGGCTTCAACGGCGCCGCCATGGGCGCGGCGGTCGGCGAACGCGCGGCCATCGAGTACGGGAGGACGGGCTGGAAGCCCGCCGACACCTGGACGCTGTCCGTCGCGAACGACGACATCCCGGTCTGCCGCGACCGGGTGAACGCGGCGGCGCAGGCGTTCTCCGCCCACGCCGGCGCCGTCCTGAAGAACGCCAAGGTGTGGGCCGCCAACACCGTCGACGACGCCCGCAAGCGGACCGCCTACACGCTGTCCACCAGCCCCGGCGTCCGGCACTGGGTGGTGTGGGGCTGCAACGACGAGGACGTCGAAGGCGGCATCAAGGCCCTGGCCGAGGCGGGCTTCGGGCCGGAGAACGTCGTCGGCATCGGCATCGGCGCCTACCTCGCCTGCAAGGACTGGCAGGCCGGCCGGCCGGCGGCGATGCGGGCCGCACTCCTCATCAAGGGCGCCGAGGTCGGCGCGCTCGCCGTCCAGCAGATGGCCGACCGGCTGCGCGAACACAAGGAGCTCCCGCACGAGACGATCGTCCCGACGGCCATGGTCGACCCCGCGAACCGGCAGGCGTCCGGCGCGGCCTGCACCTGAGCACGACCCGGCCCGCCGACGGGGCCGCCGAACGGCGCTGTGTAGGCTGCACCCCGCCCTGTCCGGGCCCGGAAACACCCCCACGGCAGATCCAGGAGTCGATCGCGCATGTCCGCCCCCGCTCAGCGCCGCAAGGTCCACCTGTCGCAACAGCGCGTGGCCGACAGCCCGTTCGGGCCCCTCCGGATCAGCCACGACCGCTGGCCCTCCGTCATCGTCCGGCTCACCGGCGCGGGCATACCCACCGTCACGGCGGTGCCGGACCGCGAGCACGGCGCCCTGTCCGTCAACGGCCACCACGTGCCCACGGTGCGGGGCAGCCGCGGCTGGGACCCGCGCCGCAAGGCCCGCACCCGCACCGCCCTCGTCGGGGCCCGCGGCTACGAGCTGCGGCCGACCGGGCTGTGCCGGGCCGAGCTGCGCCGCGACGGCGCGGTCATCGGGCGGGCGAGCAGCGGCCTGGGCGCGTACTCCCCGTTCCGCTCGATCCCGGGCATCGACGCGAAGATCGCGTGGTCACCGGGCGTCGACCCGACGGACGTCGCCGTCGGGCAGGCGATGGTGGTCACCTTCGGCGCCGGGGCGCCGGGCGCCTTCCAGCGGTGCTTCATGTTCTGGCTCGACTGGGTCAACTGACACCCGTACGGGCCGGGAGGGCCTCCGGTGCGGAGTCCCGGATCGCCCGCACGATCCGTGCCGCCCAGTCCGCGGGCCGTTCGCGGCCGAGGAGTTCGGAGAGCCGGTTCATCCGGGCCCGGCGTTCGGCGGCGGAGAGGGTGAGGGCCCGGGCCAGGACGGTGCTCAGGTCCTCCGGCGAGTGCGGGTCGGTGAGGAGGGCCGCGTCGCCGAGCTCGGCGGCGGCCCCCGCGTGCCGGGAGAGCACCAGCACGCCCGGGGTGCGGGCGGGCAGCGCGGCCTGGGCGGCGACGAACTCCTTGGCCGTCAGGTTCATCCCGTCCTGGAACGACGTCACCCACAGCACGTCGGCCGTCAGGTACTCGTCGACGACCGCGGCGGCGGACAGGCTGCCCGGCAGGTAGTCGACCGGCCGCCAACGGCCCTGCTGCCAGCGGTCGTTGACCTCGGCGATCCGCTGCTCCAGCTGCCGGCGGGTGGAGTCGTAGGCGGTGATGCCGGGCTCGGGCGGCGGGCAGACGAGCCGGAAGACGAGCCGCCCGCGAAGCTCCGGCCGGCGCTCCAGCAGGCGGTCCAGGGCGTCGACCTTCTGGACCGGCGCCTTGGCGTAGTCGAGGCGCTCGACCGAGAGCACCACCCGCCCGGCGGCCGGGCGCGGCCTCGGCCTGCGCAGCCGGGCGAGCCGTTCGACGGCGGCCCGGTCGACGCCCAGCGGATGCACCTCGGTGCGCGGGGCGCGCTGCCCCAGCGTCCGCCGGAAGCGCTCGGCGAAGGCGTCGGTGTGGAAGCCGGCCCAGTCGAGGCAGGCGAGGGAGGCGCGCAGCTCGGCCGCGACGGGCAGGGCCGCGAAGACCTCGGGAGCCGGGAACGGGGTGTGGTGGAAGAGCCCGGTCCTGAGGTCGGGCCGGGTGCCGCGCAGCAGGCCCGGGACGAGCCACAGGTTGTAGTCGTGCAGCCAGACGGTGGCGCCGGGCGCGGCCTCGGCGGTGATGTGCTCGGCGAAGCGCGCGTTCACCGCCCGGTAGGCCGCCCAGGCGTGCCGGTCGGGGACGGACCGCGCGGGCTCGGACATCAGCACCGGCCACAGCGTCTCCTTGCACGCCCGGTGGAAGTAGCCGGTCCACTGCTCCGCGCTGAGCGGCACGAGGGAGAGCGGCAGCCCGGTGGGGTGCGGGCGGGGGGCCTCGCGGTCGCCGCTGGCCAGCGCGGTGACCCACACGCCCGGCAGGCCGTCGGCGAACGCGCTGGTCAGGGTCGGGAGTATGCCGTTGGGGCTGCTGGGCGGCTGCCACCTGGTGCCGGTCCAGTGCATCGGCGGCCGGTGGTAGGCGACCACCACGGAGTGCCGGCGGTGGGGCCGGTCCGGATCGGGGCCGACCCAGCCGAGGTCCTGGAGCACCGCGTGGATCCCGGCGGCGCCGGTCTGCCGGGGGCGGCGGACCAGCGGGTCCCCCGCGACGGCGTCGAGCAGGGCCGTCTCGGCGCCGCCGACGACCACGCCGTGTGCGCCGGTCCTGAACAGCGACAGGTCGTTGAGCGAGTCGCCGGCGACGAGGATCTGCTGCGGCGTCCAGCCCAGCTTCCCGGCCAGGGCCCGCAGGGCGTTGCCCTTGGACGCCCCCGCGGGCAGGACGTCGAAGTAGCGGCCCGCCGAGTACTCCCAGCCGCAGCCGAGCGCCCGGACGGCGTCGGTGACCTCGCGGGTGAGCCGCTCCGGGGCCACGTGGTAGGAGCAGCGGCCCTCCTGGACGACGCCGAACTGGTAGGTGAGGGCGGGGAAGCGGCGCAGCGCGGCGCGGATGCGGGCCGGTCCCGGCCAGCCGGCGCGCAGCTGCTCCAGGAGCGGGTCGACGGGGGAGAAGTCCGCCCCGTCGGCGACGGTGGCACCGACGTCGGCGATGATCCAGCGCGGGCGCGGGACGAGCGGGTCGCGCAGCACGTCGCGGACGGAGGACAGGCCCCGGCCGGTGGCGAAGACGAGGGTCACCTCGGGGTGGCGGGCCAGGGCGTCGCGCAGGCGGCGGCGTTCCTCCCGGGTGCCGCCGAGTAAGGTGCCGTCCAGATCGGTGACCAGAACCCTTGTGACGGGTGACATCCGTGACATCCGCCGGACGCTAGCACGATCACTCAGCGGTGTGAAGTGTTCACCTCAGGTGTGCGGGACGGCAGCCGGGCGGCGAGCTCGTCGGCGCGCAGGGCCGCGTCCGAGCCGGGGCCGGTGGTCGCCGCCGCTCCGCAGACCACCGCCGCCGCGAGGCAGTCCGGCAGGCCCAGGCCGTCCAGGAGGCCGTGGACGAGGCCCGCGTTGAAGCAGTCCCCGGCGCCCGTGGTGTCGACCGGCCGCACCGGGACGGCCGGGACGTCGTGGCGCTCGCCGCCGCGCACGGCGGTGGCGCCGTCCGCGCCGCGCTTGACCACCAGGGTCGGCACGAGGGCGGCGAGTTCGGCGATCGCGTCCTCCGGCCCGGCGGCGCCGGTCAGCCGCAGCGCCTCGGCGGCGTTCGGGGTGAGGACGTCGACCAGCGAGAGGATGCGGCGGACCGCCGGGTCGTCGAGCGTCGCGGGGGAGTCGTGGCAGTCCATGACCACCTGCGTGCCGAGCCGCCGGGCGGCCTCGGCGGCCGCCACCATGTCGTCGTCCCAGCGAAGTTGGGGCACCATCAGGACGCGCGGACGGTACCGGCGTAGCAGCGGGACGAGGGGCGCGGGGGCGACCGGGTCCTGGAAGCTGACCATCGCGCGGTCGCCGGGGTAGGCCATCGCGACGGTCACGCTCCGGACGGGGACGGGGTGGTGGCGGAACGCGGAGGCGTCCAGCCCTTCCCGGCGGGCACTGGCCAGCACCTGGGCGCTGAAGGCGTCCGTGCCGAAGTCGGCGCTCCAGACGACGTCGCGCCCGAGCCGCCGCAGTGCCATCGCGGGCGTGTACGCGCCCCCGGGCACCCACGCGAAGCCGTCGGCGAACACCTCGCCGCCGGGCTCGACCGGCCGGGGCAGCCCGTGGAACACCAGGTCCGCGAAGTACGCGCCGGCCACCAGTACTTCGCACGGCTGTAAGGTCCCGTTCGACTCCATCCGGCGAGCATAGGGGTCCGCAGCGCACCGCGAGGCGCGAACGCGTCAAAGCACCCAGTAGGAGAGAACGCATTCGTTCACTAAACTCGGAGGTGGATCCGGGACAGCGGAGAGGTGGTGCCGGCATGACCGCCGAACCCGAGGCCACGCGCGGAGCGGCCGACGCCGTGCCGCTGCGCCGGCGCGGCGAGGTGCTGGAGAGCGCGATCTTCGGGGCCACGCTCCGGCAGCTCGTCACGGACGGCTACGCGCGGCTCACCATGGAGGGCGTCGCGGCGGCGGCGCAGACCGGGAAGGCGGCGCTCTACCGCCGCTGGTCGTCCAAGGAGGAGCTGGTCATGGACGCCCTGCGCGCCAGCCTGCCCCCGGCCGGGCCGGCCCCGGACACCGGCAGCCTGCGCGGGGACCTCGTCGAGGTGGTCACCCGGCTGCGGGCGGCGATGTTCAGCGAGTCGGGCGCGGCCGTGCGCGCCGTCATGAGCGAGCTCGACCACGAGCGGGCGCACGCCTTCCTGGAGATCGTGCTGGTGCGCGTGGTCGAACCCACCACCCGGCTGATCGCCGAGGTCCTCTCCCGGGGCGCCGCCCGCGGCGAGGTCCGTGCGGCGGCGGTGACGCCGCTGGTCATCGACGTCGTGCCGGCGCTGATGCTCTACCGGTTCAAGATGTGCGGCGGCGCGCCCGTCCGGCTGGACCCGGAGGCCATTGTGGACGAGGTCCTGCTGCCGATGGTCCGCCCGTGAGAGCGGCGGACGCCGGTCCTCAGGCGCCGTCCGCGGGGGAGTCGGGCACGGCCGCGTAGGCCTTGGCGGCGGCGGCCTCGAAGAAGCGCAGCAGCTCGACCGGGAACGGCAGGACGAGCGTGGAGTTCTTCTCGGCGGCCACCTCGACCACCGTCTGGAGCAGGCGCAGCTGCATCGCCGCCGGGGTCTCGGCCATCGTCGTCGCGGCCTCGGCGAGCTTGGAGGCGGCCTGGAACTCGCCGTCGGCGGTGATGATGCGGGCGCGGCGCTCGCGGTCGGCCTCGGCCTGGCGGGCCATCGAGCGCTTCATGGTCTCGGGGAGGGTGACGTCCTTGATCTCCACCCGGTCGATGTGCACGCCCCACCCGGTGGCCGGGCTCTCCAGCATGATCTCCAGTCCGCGGTGGAGCTGCTCGCGGCCGGAGAGAAGGTCGTCGAGCTCGCTCTTGCCGATGATCGAGCGCAGCGAGGTCTGGGCGACCTGGAGCATCGCGAAGCTGTAGTTCTGGACGTCGACGGTGGCCTTGATCGGCTCGATGACCCGGAAGTACAGGACGGCGTCGACGCTGACGGAGACGTTGTCCTTGGTGATGCCCTCCTGCGCGGGCACCGGCATGGTGACGACCTGGACGTTGACCTTGCGCATGCGGTCGACGACCGGGATGAGGAGCGTGAGCCCGGGCTGGCGGGCCCGGCTGCGCACGCGGCCGAGCCGGAAGACGACCCCGCGCTCGTACTGCTGGACCACGCGGACGCCGGTGACGAACCAGAACAGGGCCAGGACCAGGATGAGTACGACAATCGCCACGGTACTGCGACCTCCCCCGCCGCGGCGCAGCCCGCGCCGGGACCGGAGTGGCCCTGTCGCACGGGTGCGAGCCGCGGAGCACAGTATGCGCCCGGGGTGTGACGTCCGACAGGGAGCGGAACGGGCCTTGACGAATCGTTACGCTCCGGATGCCGTCGGCACCGGGGAACGGCCGGGCCCTGCCCGGGCGTTGAGTCCGGCGGGGGCGGGTGAGGACCCGGCCGGGTGCGGGCGAGTGGTGGCCGGGGCTCCCGGCGGGCGCGGGCGAGTGGTGCCGGAAGCCGACGCCGGGCGCGAGCGACAGCTCCGTGCGCCCCTGCGGCGACGACTTCGCCGCCCTGGCGGATTCAGCCAGGATGAACGTCAGGACATAGTTGATCCATACCAGTTGACAGTGCGGCAGCGGTTAGCGAATGCTGGTGCCCGGCGCCGGACGCGACCGAGCCACCCGCGCCTCGTTGCGCACCGGTCGCCGCCACCGGACCCCGGGTGCGCCCCGTCCTGTCGTACCCCCGTCGGCGGGGTCGGGGCGCCCCCGGGCCGGTATCACCTCCGCTCCGCCAGCACCGGGAAAGGGACCTCCGCCATGGCCCGTCTGCCGCACCGCTTCCGGCCTGCCGCCTCCTCGCCCCCCGTGCTGGGCCGCTCCGCCGCCCTGGCCGCCGCCGTCCTCGCCGGCGTCGTGGTGGGCGGGGCCGTCGAGGCCGTGCGGCGGCGCCGCGCCGTGCCGGCGGCCCACGGCGACGAGCGGACGATGACCACCACGGCGGGCAACGTGCTCGCGTACCGCGTGCACCGGCCGCCGGACGACGCCCCGGCCGACCCGTTCGCACCGCTCGTCGTCTTCGACGGCGCGCTCGGCGACGGGGCCGGCCACGCCGAGTGGCTGCTGCGCGAACTCGCCGTCACCGGACCGGTCGTGACGTACCACCGTGCCGGCTACGGCCGCAGCAGCTACACCGGCGGCCGGCACTTCGACATCGACGCGGCCGCCGCCGACCTCGCCGACCTCGTCCGCCACGTCGCCGGCGAGCGGCCCGTCGTACTCGTCGGCCACTCCCTCGGCGGTTACCTCGCCGCCACCGCCGCCCGCCGCCTGCCCGGCCACGTGCTCGCCCTCGGGCTCGTCGACCCCTCCCACCCGGGGGAACCGCTGGGCCGGGTCGACACCGGCCCCGCGGGCGCGTCCCTGGACGGCGTCGTCCTGCGCCTCGACGCCGACGCCCGCACCTGCGCGGCCGTCCGGCGCGAGTGGCGCGGCGCCCGCGCCCGCTTCCTGCGGCACGAGGGCCGGCTGCCCCGCGCCGACGTGCCCACGATCGTCATCACCGGCAAGCGCTCCGGGGACCTGCGCGACCGGCTGCGCCTCCAGCGCGAGTACTGCGAGGCCGCGCCGACCGCCGTACACCGCGAACTCGACGCCCCGCGCGAGCAGTTGGTGACCCACTGGGCCGTGGCGCAGCACGTCGGCCAGCTGCTGGGCGAGTTCGTCGACTCGCTGGCCGCGGGCTGGGCCGTCACCGTGCCGGTCCCGCCGGGCGCCACGCGCGGACACGCCTGAGCGTCCGCGCACCCAGGACTGCCCTTCCTCCCGGTGGCACCCTTCCTGGGAGGAGGGGATTCGCACGGTCTGCCGCTAGTGCCGCGGCACTAGCGCGGGCGCCGCGGGCCGTTCTCGTCGTGCACTTCCGCGAACTCGACCACCATCGAGCCGTGGCGGCGCATCCTCGCACCGGGGGCGGGGTGCTGGCCGGTGACGACCCAGACACCGGGCCAGGTCAGCGCGCTGACGGGCGGGCCGTCCGGATCGCCGCTGGCGATGGCGAGGCCCGCCTCCCCCGCGACCTTGCGCGCCTGGGGCACGAGCAGCCCGACCACGTCGGGCACCGTCACTTCGGGGGCCGTGCTGGGTCCGATCCACGTCATGTCACCCTCCCGGGACCAGCCTGCCGCCGATGCCTCCCGGAGGGAAGACGGCGGCACCCGCCGGCCCCTCGGTGCGGGGCCGGCGGGTGCCGGTCGGACGTGTGCCGGGTGCGGGTCAGCCGAGGCTGGTGACGGCGGCCTTGACCTTGTCGCCGATGGCGGCGGGCAGCGGGACGTAGCCCTTGTCCCCGATGGCCTTCTGGGCGGCGTCGCCGACGGTGTAGGTCAGGAAGCCCTTGAGGGTGTCGAGGGTGTCCGCCTTGTTGCCCTTGTCGCAGACGATCTCGTAGGTGACGAGGACGATCGGGTAGGCGTTGTCGGCCTTGGTGGCGTAGTCGAGGGACAGGGCGAGGTCGCCGTCGGTGCCCACGACGGTGGAGGAGGCGAGGGTGAGCGCGGCGTTGGCGGCCGTCGCCGCGGCGGGCTTGGCGGCGCCGGTGCTGATCTGGGCGCTCTTCAGGTTGTTGGTCTGGGCGTAGGACAGCTCGGCGTAGCCGATCGAGTTCTTGACCTGCTTGATCTGGGCCGCGACGCCGGCGCTGCCGTTGGCGGACTGGCCGTTCTTGCCCTTCCACGCCTTGTCCGGCGCGGCGCTCCACGCGCCGCCGGAGGTCTTGGCGAAGTAGGAGGTGAGGTTGAAGGTGGTGCCGGAGTCGTCCGAGCGGTGGAAGGACTGGATGTCGGCGTCCGGCAGCTTGGCGCCCGGGTTGAGGGCGGCGATCGCCTGGTCGTTCCACTTGGTGATCTGCGAGTCGAAGATCTTGGCGGCGGTGGGGCCGTCCAGGATCAGGTTGTCGACGCCGTCGACGTTGTAGACCAGGGAGACGAGGCCGGCCACCATCGGCAGGTCGATCGCCTTGCCGCCGGTGCAGACGGCCTTCGAGGCGTCGACGTCGGCGGGCTTGAGCGCGAAGTCGGAGCCCGCGAACTGGACCTTGCCCTGGTTGAACTGCTGGACGCCCGCGCCGGAGCCGCCGCCGCTGTAGTTGACGGTGGTGCCCGAGCAGGACGCGGCGTAGAGGTTCTTCCACACGTCGATCGCGGGGCCCTGCGCGGTGGAACCGGCGCCGAGGAGCGAGCCGTTCTTGCCGCAGCTGATCGATGCGCCGCCGGCGGCTGAGGAACCGCTCGCCGCGGGGGCGGGGTTGTTGTCGTCGCTGCCGCACGCCGTCAGCGACAGGGCGCCCACCAGTGCCACCGCACTCAGGGCAAGGCTGCTGGACCGGCGGTTCCGCTGGAGCATCTCTTCGTTTCCCCTCGTTCTTCACGGCCCGCGCTCGGACGCGGGTTCCGGGGGCCTGGTGATCCCCGGGGTGAAGAATTTAGACGGGGGAGGTGAACAGATCTTCCGCCCGCGCTGAACCGGCGGTGAACCGGGGCGGTCCGGAGTGGCGGTGATCACACGGGCGGAGCAGCCGCCGTCGGCCGTCCGGGTGAGGGCGACGGCGGCGGCCCGCCGACGTGGGGTCAGCCGACGTGGGGTCAGCCGACGCGAGGTCAGTCGGCAAAGGCCCCGGCGTGCTCGGCGGCGAACTCGGCGAAGGAGCGGGCCGGACGGCCGGTCAGCTTCTCGACGTCCGGGCTCACGGCGGAGGCGTGCCCGGCCGCGTACAGGCCGTAGAGCTCGACCATGCCCTCGGCGCGCCACGGGTCCCAGCCGGCGTCGAGCATGCCGGCGAGGGCGGCGTCGGGGGCGACGGCGGTGTACCGCACCGTGCGGCCGGCCACCGCGCCCAGCTGCTCGGCGAGGGCGTCGTGGGTGAGCGCCGCCGGGCCCGTCAGGGTGTGGACGGCGCCCTCGTGGCCCTCCGTAGCCAGCACCTCGACGGCCGCCGCGGCGACGTCCCGCGCATCGACGTACGACACCGCGCCCTCGCCGCCCGGCACGGCCAGCCGGCCCGCCCGCACGCTCGGCGCCATGCCCAGGAAGTTCTGGTAGAAGCCGTTCGGCGCGATCACCGTCCACGGCAGGCCGCTCGCCCGCAGGTGCTCCAGGCCCGCGACGTGCGAGGCCACGAACCGGACGCCCGCCGGGCGCTGCTCCATGCCCGCGGCGGCGTGCAGGACGACGCGCGGGCGCCGGCCGGTGCGCACTGCCGCGTCGATCACGTTCCGCTCGTGGTCGGCCATGTCCGGGTGGACGGCGACCAGCAGGTAGACCACGTCGGCGCCGGCGAGCGCCGCGTCCAGCGAGGCCGGGTCGGAGAAGTCGGCGGCGGCCTTCTCGACCCCGCCGTCCCACTCCGCCGGAGCCTCGGCGGGATTGCGCAGCAGCGCGCGGACGCTCTCGCCGCGCTCGCGCAGCCCCGTGACGATCTTCGAGCCGACCGTGCCGGTGGCACCCGTCACTACGATCATGGACATCTCTTCTCCCCGTGCTCGACCCGGACCTGATTCCGCATCAGGTCAGATGATCGCAGTTCGACGGGAATCGGATCAAGGCGCGTCCACCGGGCGGTGGGTGGGGCGGGCCGGGCCGACGACACGCACGGTGGCCCGGCCGTGCTCGACTTGGCGGCGGCCGGGCGATTGGATGGGCCCGCGCCAGTGCCGAGGGCCCCGCCGGAGCCGAGGGGGCCGGGGCCCGTCCGGACCAGCCCAGCCGAGGAGCCGCCACCGTGACCGACACCCCCGCCGCCGAGCCCGACGCCGCCGCAGCGGCCCGCCGAATCGCCGAAAGGCGTGAGCAACTCGGAATCAGCGAAGATGAGTTGGCGCAGCGCGCGGCGATGGCGCCGAACTACCTGCGCCACCTGCTGACGGCCGGCCCCGCCTTCGACCCGGGCGGCTTCGTTCGCATCGCCGCCGTGCTCGGAACCACCCGGGAGGTCCTCGTGGAGGGGCGCGCCGACGCCCCGCCCGGGCAGGGGGCGCCGGGGCCGCGCCCGCGCCTGCTCGACCTCGGCGAGACCGAGTGCTGGGCGCTGGTCGGCACCCACGGGGTGGGCCGGGTCGGCCTGCCGGTGCGGCCGGGCCCGGTGGTGTTCCCGGTCAACTACGTCGTGGACAAGGGCTCGTTCGCGTACCGGACGGCCACCGGCAGCGTGACCGACCCGGAGGACGGCGTGGAGGCGTCCTTCCAGGTCGACCACCTCGACGAGTACCTCGGCCGCGGCTGGACCGTCCTCGTGCTCGGCACCGCGCACCACGTCACGGACGAGGAGGAGCTCCGGCACCTCGCGGGCCTGCCCGGCTCGGCCCCGTGGGCCGGCGGCGACCGGCCGCTGTGGGTGCGGATCCGGCCGGACGGCGTCACCGGACGGCGGATCGTCAGCGGGTGACCAGGGACCGGGGGACCGGAGGGAGCGCCCCGATGCGACCGTGGCGGTTCGTCGTCTGGTGGGGGATCATCAGCCTCCTGGCGGACTTCGTGTACGAGGGCGCCCGGTCGGTCACCGGCCCGCTGCTCGCCTCGCTCGGGGCCTCCGCCGTGGTGGTCGGCGCGGTGACGGGCGCCGGGGAGGCGGCGGCGCTGGGCCTGCGGCTGGTGTCGGGGCCGCTGGCCGACCGCACCGGGCGCTTCTGGGCGCTGACGATCGCGGGCTACGCGCTCACCGTGCTGTCCGTGCCGCCGCTCGGCGTCGTCGGGGCGCTCGGGCCGGCCTGCGTGCTCGTCGTCGCGGAGCGGGTCGGCAAGGCGGTGCGCTCCCCGGCCAAGGACACGCTGCTCTCGCACGCCACCGCCGCGACCGGCCGCGGCCGGGGCTTCGCCGTCCACGAGGCGCTCGACCAGGTCGGCGCGGTGGTCGGGCCGCTCACCGTCGCCGGGGTCCTGGCGGCGGGCGGCGGGTACGGCCCGGCGCTGGGCGTCCTCGCGATCCCGGGCTCGGCCGTCCTGGTGCTGCTCGGGTGGCTGCGCACCCGGGTGCCCGACCCGGCGGTGTACGAGCCCGCCGCAGTGCCCGAAGCCCGCCGGGAGCGGTCCCGATCGCGCCGCCTGCCACGGGTGTTCTGGGTCTACGCGGCCTTCACGGCCACCACGATGACGGGCTTCGCGACCTTCGGCCTGCTCTCCTACCACCTCGTCCAGCGCCACCTGCTCTCCGTCTCGCTGATCCCGGTGCTGTACGCGGGCGCGATGCTCGCCGACGCGGCGGCGGCCCTGGTTGCCGGGTGGCTGTACGACCGCGTCGGCCCGCGCGTCCTGCTGGCGCTCCCGGCCCTGGCCGCCGCCGTCCCGGCCCTGGCGTTCACGGACACCCTGGCGGCGGCGGTCACGGGCGCACTGCTCTGGGGCGCGGCGACCGGCCTCAGCGAGGCGACGCTCCGCGCCACCATCGCCGACCTCGTCCCGGCCCCCAACCGCGCCACCGCGTACGGCGTCTTCGCGGCCGTGACGGGCGCGGCCACCCTGGCCGGAGGCGTCCTGACGGGCGCCCTGTACGAGACGTCGATCCCCGCGCTCGTCGCGGTCGTGGCCGCGATCCAGGCCGCGTCGCTCGTCCTCCTGGCCGTCGTCCGCCGCCGCCGCCGGTGACGGTGGAGGTGGAGGTGGCGGTGCCGGCCCCGGCGGCCCCGGCGGCTCGTTCTCGGCTTGCCCTCGACCAACTGGAGGGCCCTACGGTCGCCCGTCATGCGAACCATCGGCACCACGCGCGTCCCGCCCGTCCCGCCCGTACGGCGACCGGCCCTGCCCCGGCCCTACCTGCTCTGGATCGCCGGCACCCGGGCCTCACTGGCCGGCGACGCGGCCCTGACCTTCGCCCTCGGGTGGGCGGCGAGCGCCCACGGCGGCCGGACGGCGGCCCTCGTCCTGACCGCGATCACCCTGCCCCGGACCGTCCTCCTCCTGCTCGGCGGGGCCGTGGGGGACCGCGCCGGCGCCCGCCGCGTGATGATCGCCGGGGACGCGGTCATGCTCGCCGCCGCACTCGGGCTCGCCGCGACGAGCGGGGCGTCGGCGGCGCCCGTCTGGATGCTGATCGCCTTCGCCGCCGTCACCGGGACGGTCGACGCGTTCTACCTCCCCGCGACCGGCTCCATGCCGCGCCGCCTCGTCGGCCCCGAGCAACTGCCCCGGGCGATGGCCCTCCAGCAGGCCGGCAGCCAGGTGGCGGTGCTGCTCGGCGCCCCGATCGGCGCGGCGCTGGTCGCGGCGGCGGGCCTGGGCGGGGCGGCCCTGGTGGACGCGGGCACGTTCGCGGCCGTACTCGCCGTCATGGTGCGGGTGCGTCCGATGGCGAAGGAGGAACGGCCGTCGCGGCGGGAGGGCCTGGCCGCGGGCATCGCCGATGGCGTCCGGCTGGTGGCCAGGGATCCGGTGCTGCGCCCGGCGCTGCTGCTGACGGCGGCCGCCGCGGCCGGACTGCTGCCGGTGGTCTCGCTGCTCGGGCCGCTGCTGGCCCGGTCGGCCGGCTGGGGCCCCGGGGCCGCAGGTCTGGTGGGGGCGGGGCAGAGCGCGGGCGTACTCGCGGTCGCGCTGGTGGCCGCTCGCCGTGGTCCCCTGCGGCGGACCGGCGTGGGGGCGAGCCTGGGCCTGGCCGTCGCCGGCGTGGGGACCGGCGCGCTCGCCGCGGCTCCCGTCCCCGCGGTGGCCGTGCTCGCGGCGGTGGTGGTCGGTGCCGGGTCGAGCCTGTTCGCCTGCCACGTCGGCCCGTTGGTCCTGGGCGCGGCGCCCGGGTCGCACCTGTCGCGCGTGCAGTCCGCGCTGACGCTCGTGCAGAGCGCGGCGCTGGTGCCGGCGACCAACGTGCTGGGCGGCCTCGCCCACGCGGCCGGGGCGAGGAGCGCGCTCGCGCTGTGCGCCGTCCTCGGAGGCGCGGCGGCAGCGGCGGGCCTGGCCTCGCCCGCGTTGCGGACGGCGGGAGCGACCACTGCGGCCCGCGCGAACGCGGGCCGCAGGGAGCCTGCTTGAGGCGTTACTTCTTCTTCAGGTTCGGCGGCAGCACGTTGTACGGGTTGTGGTGGTGGTCGCCGATGTGCAGCTGCTCCTCCGGCTTGCCGGCGAGCTTCGGCAGGACGTGCTTGCCGGTCGGGTCGGTGATCACGATCGCGTCGCCGGTGCGGCGGACGTCGTGCGGCGAGCCCTTGGCGTAGGAGGCGAGCTCCGCGCCGAGGCCGGTCGGGGTGGAGTCGGCGACCGTGCCGAACACGGCGGTGGGCAGGGTCAGGCCGGTGGCCGTCGTGCCGAGGGCGGTGTAGGCGGACTGCTCGCCGCCGTACGCCGCGCCGAACGCGCCGCCGCCGGTGACGGTGGTGCCGGCCGGGACGGTGACCGGGACGTTGGTGCCGGCCGGGCCGTTGACGGTGACGACGCCGCCCTGGACGTACCCGGTGACCGAGCCCGCGTTCTGGGTCTGCTGCCAGGCGTTCTGGTTCTTGAGGACGGTCCCGGCGTCGGTGAGCGTCTGGTTGACCACCGGGGTGTCCGTGGTGAACCACGTGCGGTAGGCCGACAGGATGCCGCTCATCGTCTGCAGCGCCAGCTGGTCGTCCGTCAGGTTGGACTGGTGCATGAAGAACGGCCGCGGGTCGTTGGACAGCACGTACCCGAGGGTGATCTCGGTCTGCAGCGGCAGGACGTAGCTCGACCACGCCGTGTTGAGGTCCAGCGGCGAGATGCAGGTGGTGGTGGCGGGGTTGGCCTCGCAGTTGCCGCTGCCGCCGTTCGCCTTCGAGGTGTAGAGCCAGTTGTACTCGCTCACCTCGTCCTGCTGCGTCGAGACGTTGTAGAACACGTTGACCGGGTGGCGCGGCACGCCCAGCGCGGAGGAGATCTGGCGCTGGCCCGTCTCGCGGGAGGCGTCGACGCCCAGCCACTGGACGTTGTTGGCGGCCAGCGACGCCAGGAAGTTGGGGTTGTCGCTCGGCTGCTGCGGCAGCCTGAACGTGCCGGAGTGCTCGCCGCCCACCAGCTCGTTGGGCCGGAACGGCAGCCCGTTGGCCAGGCCGAACTGGATGTTCTGGGCGATCTGGCCGTTGATGGTGGCCTGGTCGACGTACTGGATGGCGCCGGAGGCGTCGGTCTGGCAGCGCCACGGGATGACCGAGAAGTCCTGGACGCAGCCCAGGAAGTCGTGGTCGTAGGTGTGGTTGAGCCACATGAAGCTGTTCTTGTTCGCGAGGAGCGCGACGCTCAGCGGGTCGGTGCCGCCCTGCGCCTGCGCGTACTCGAGGCCGGGGTCGGCGTTGAACAGGAAGTCCAGCTGGTAGTTGTTCTGCTGCTGCCAGTTCACCACCGTGGAGACGTCCGCGGCCGTCATCCGGAGCGGGTTGGTGCTCGGCACCCCGGCCGCGCAGTCGCCCTCGCCCGGCGTGCACTTGCCGCTCTGGCTCCAGCGCGCATTGGCATTGAAGAGGTCGTCGATGTGGGCGGAGAAGTAGTTGCGCCAGTAGCCGAGGTGCACGCCCCGCGTCACCCAGTCGACGATGCCGTGGGCGAGCAGCTGGAACTGCTGCTGGTAGTAGTTGTAGGCGAAGGTGAGCACGAGCTGCTGGCGCCCGCCGCTCGTGTAGACGCCCGCGAGCACGCCCTGCGTCGACGTGCCCGGGATGGTCTCGGTGATGTAGGGCTCGAAGTGCGAGCCGGTGGCCGCGTTGTCGGGCAGCGCGGTGGGCAGCGCGCCGTACGAGCCGCTGCCGCCGGCGGTGCCCTCGAACGACACGGGGCCGTTGAGGTAGCGGAAGGCGTCGCCGCGGGCGGAGGCGCTCGCGGTGGCGGTGGTGGCGTCCATCGAGCCGGTCCACGCGGGGGCGCTCAGACCGGTGTTGGCGCCGGGCCAGACGTACGAGTCGACCTGCCGCACGTGGTACGAGGCCTCGTAGCCGGTGAGGGCGGAGAGCTCGCCGGCGGAGAGCTGACCGGGGGAGTCGCTGGGCAGGACGACGCCCTCGAAGTGGCCGTGCGGGGTGCCGTCGGCCAGGGTGTCGGCGAGGAAGGCCGCCGAGATGGTCGCGCGGTTGGCGCTGGTGAGGTCGACCACGGTCGTCGGGACGCCCTCGGAGACCAGCTGCTTGCGGATGCCCTCGACCCAGGGGTTGCCGTCCGTGACGACGAGGACGTTGAGGTCCACCCGGGACGTCGCGGCGGAGGCGGGCACGACGGTGCCGAGGGATATCACCACGCCGGCGGTGGCCAGCGCGACCAGCGGCAGGGCGCGGAAGGGCGTCCGGCGGGACGTCTTCCTTGGCATGCGCACTGCGGCGGAGGAGTTCTTGCTTCTCATGTGATCACCCTGCCTGACCTGCGACGTCGTACCCTCCGGTTACACGAGAGATTGACCATCCGATGGGGGATTGTTTGGAAACGGTTCCCATTGCGGATGACGAGTCGTGAACGTCCGGTTCGTGCACGGGTGTTCGGAGGCGCGGGCCCGTGGCGGAGCGTCAGCCGGGTTGCACGGAGCGTGCCGGGGGTGTGGACGCGGCGCGGGTCGCCTGGTATCCAGACACGGAAAGTCACACGCCAGTCATGACGCGCGGCTCACGCCGCACGGCAGGAAAGCGGGGAGCATGCGCACGATCCTCATCGTCGGCGCCGGCCAGGCCGGCCTCCAGCTCGCCCTGGGCCTCCAGTCCCACGGCTACGACGTGACCGTGATGACCGACCGCCCGGCGGACGCGATCCGCGACGGCCGGGTGATGTCCTCCCAGTGCATGTTCGACGCGGCGCTGCGCACCGAGCGCGTCCTCGGACTCGACCTCTGGGCGGGCGAGGCACCGCAGATCGAGGGCGTCGGCGTCACCGTCCTCGGCCCGGACGGTGCGCGGGCGATCGACTGGGTGGGCCGCCTGGACGGCAGCGCGCAGTCCGTCGACCAGCGGCTCAAGATGTCCACCTGGCTGGAGACCTTCGCCGCGCGCGGCGGCCGGGTGGAGGTGCGGCAGGCCACGGTCGCCGACCTCGACCGGCTCGCCCCCGCCTACGACCTGGTGCTCGTCGCCGTCGGCAAGGGCGAACTGGCCTCGCTCTTCGAGCGCGACGCCGACCGCTCCCCGTTCGACCGGCCCCGGCGCGCCCTCGCCGCCGCGTACGTGGACGGGCTCGGCCCGCGCCCCGGGCACGACATCCCCGTCGTCGGCTTCAACCTCGTGCCCGAGGCCGGCGAGTTCTTCGTCCTGCCCGCACTGACCGCGGCCGGCCCGTGCGACGTCCTGCTCTGGGAGGCGCTCCCGGGCGGACCGGCGGACGTCTTCGGCGGGGTCACCGAGCCGGACGAGGTCCTGCGGGGGATCGTCGACCTGATGCGGACCTTCGTGCCCGGCGAGTACGAGCGGACTCTGAACGGCATCGAGGTGACCGACGCGGGCAGCACGCTGGTCGGCCGCATCACCCCGGTCGTCCGCCGTCCGGTCGGCGAACTGCCCGGTGGCGGCGCGGTGCTGGGCGTCGCCGACGTCGTCGTCACCAACGACCCGATCACCGGCCAGGGCTCCAACAACGCCGCCAAGTGCGCCGCCGTCTACCTCGACGCGATCCTCGCCCACGGCGACCGGCCCTTCGACCGCGGGTTCATGCAGGCCGCCTTCGACCGCTTCTGGCAGGACGCGCGCGCCGTCACCGAGTGGACCAACGCGATGCTCGACCCGGCGCCCGAGTACGTCGCGAACGTCATCGCCGTGGCCGGCCGGCTCCCCGCCGTCGCCGACCGGTTCGCCAACGGCTTCAACGATCCCGGGGACTGGGAGCGCTGGCTCCTCGACCCGGACAAGGCGGCGGCCTACCTGGCGAGCGTCTCCGCACAGGACTGACCGGGACGGACGGCGGGCGGTGCACCTCGGCCCCCATCGGTGCCCGCCCGCCTCCGGTCCCTTCCTCCGCCGGTCCCTTCCCTCTGCTGGTCCCTTCCTCCGCCGGCCCCTTCCTCCGCCGGAGGTCCGCTCACATGGGCATGGCCGACGACATGTGCAGTCCCGGGACCAGACCCGGGTTCCAGGGCACGAAGCAGGCGTAGCCGATCAGGGCGACGCCCAGGACGAGGCTGAACGCCTTGCCGTGGCGCCAGGTCTTCTCCAGGAACACGGCCGCGGCCAGACCGGCCATCCAGGCGAGGTTCATCACGCCGACCGCGATCAGGACGACCATCAGGCCCCAGCAGCAGCCGACGCAGTAGCCGCCGTGGTAGAGGCCGACGCGCAGGTCGCGCAGCCGCCCGGAGTAGCCGCCGAAATGCATGAGGAACCCGATGGGGGAGCGACAGTGGCTCAGGCAGCGGTCCTTGAGCGGGGTCACCTGGTACAGGCCGGCCGCCGCCAGCAGGACGGCGCCGACCCAGGGCGCGGCGCCCGGCGCCCTGGCGGCGAGTTCACCGCCCGCCCAGGCCGCGCCGAACGCGGCCAGCCCGAAGGCCTCCCACACGGCGAGGTAACCGACGACCAGACCGGTGCTACGGCCCGCGCGCGTCCAGCCCGTCGCGTGGGCGCGCAGCGTCCGCAGGTACAACGAGACGACCGGCGTGACGGAGGGGAGCATCATCGCGGCCATCATCAGCCCCCACAGGACCAGGAACCCCCACAGGTCGCGCCCCATCGTGCCCGGTCCGGGCATCATGCCCGACGAGCTGCGGACCGTCAGGACCCAGGCCAGCGCCGCCGCGGCGAGCAGCGCCGCCCGGCTCGCCGGGACGACGGCTCGTCGAGCGGTCTGGACGGACATTCAGGCCGCCCAGGAGAACGGCGCCGAGAAGGCGTTCTTCCCTTCGTTTCCGAACTCGAGGCCGAAGGCGTTCACGCGCGACCTCGTCGCGGTTCCGGCCGCGAGGGTGTCCGCGGGGAATCCCACGCCGCTGACCCGCACGCCCTTCCCGGTCGCGTCGAGCGGAGAGACGAAGTCCTCGACCTCGATGTCGACCGCGTCACCGATCCGCACGCGGTGGCTCCGGCCCTCGTCGGCGTAGTCGATCCGGGCGACCTCCAGCCCGAGCATCTCCCCGACCAGCGGCCCGAGGGCCTCCATCGGGCCGCCGCGCTGACCGGAGAAGACCGCCCCGAGCGCTTCGGCCTGCCGGGGCGAGGCGGCTGCGTCCATGATCACGCCCATCCGCCAGCCGCCCTCGCTCATGAGCGGCGGGGTGTCGGCCACCACGGCGACCGTCAGACCGCTCACGTCGACGTCGTCGACCTGGCCGGAGCCGACGTGGAAGGCCAGGAACACCCGGCAGCGGTCGTAGTCCGCCGGAGCCGAGAGTCCGGAGGTGGAACAGGGGCAGACCATGTCGCAATTGCAGTTCTCGAAATACGTGCCCTCGATACGCCAGGCCATCGGAAGCTCCCTTCCTGAGGCTGAGGCACACACCCCGTGCTTCATTCTCCGCCCCTGAGGATCACCGGGCAACGCCCGGACGGCCAGGCCGGAGCGGCCGTGACGAACGGTCCCGCGGCCGTGACCGGTTGCGACGGCACCCCGCACGGAGGGCGCGTGACCGACTGCGACGCCACCCCGCACGAAGGGCGCCTGGCCGGGGGCGTGCACCGGCCGACGGCCGCTCCACGCCCCCTGGTCGCTCAGCCCGCGGTGGCCGCGCCGTCGTACACGTTGTCCGGGGTCACGATGGCGGTGATCGCGCGGCCGAGGAGGGTGGAGGGCTCCTGGCCCCCGGTCCTGGAATCGGTGTTGATCATGATGACCAGGGTGGCCCGCTGGGCCGGCAGGTAGATGGTCACCGTCTCATAGCCGGGGATCGAGCCGTTGTGGCCGATCCAGCCGTTGGTGTCGAAGATGCCGAGGCCGTAGCTCGTCCCGGGGAACCCGGTCGGGAACGTCGTGAGCCGCTGCGCCTGCGTCTCGCGGCTCAGCAGGCGCCCGGTGGCGAGGACTTCGGCCCAGTGGCGCAGGTCCGGCAGGTCCGAGATCATCGCGCCGGCCGCCCAGGCCCAGCTCGGGTTCCAGTCGGTGGCGTCCGCGGTCGCGCCGGTCGGCGTCTGATCCGTGTAACCGCGCGGGTGCGGCTCCGGGAACTCGGCCCCGCCGGGGAGGAACGTGTGGTGCAGGTGCGACGGCCGCACCACCCGCTCGTGGATCACGTCGGCGAGCGGCCGCCGGGTGACCTTCTCCACCACGAGGCCGAGCAGGATGAGATTGCTGTTGGAGTACTGGAACTGCTCGCCCGGCCCGAACGTGTTGTCGTGCTTGAAGCCGTACGCGAGCACCTCCTGCGGCGTGAAGGCACGGGTCGGATCGCTCTCCAGGTCGTGGGCGAAGCCCGCGTCCGAGGTGTACGGGAACAGGCCGCTGCGCATCTCGGCGAGCTGGCGCAGCGTGATCCGGTCGCCGCACGGCACGCCGTCGACGTAGTCGGAGATCTTGTCGTCGAGCCCGACCCTGCCCTCGTCCACGAGCTCCAGCAGCGCGGTGACCGTGAAGGTCTTGGTCTCGCTGCCGATCCGGATCCGCGAGTCCAGGGCCATCGGCGCGCCGGTGGTCTTGTCGGCGACGCCGGTCGCACGGACGTAGTCGCCCTTGCCGGGCATCCACAGCCCGACGACGACCCCGGGGATGCCCGCCTGCCGGCGCACCTCCTCGATCTTCGCGTCCAGCTGAGCGGTCAACTCGGGACCGAGGGTGGAACCGGGGCACACGCCGTGGTGGCAGCGCTCGACGGCTGCGGCGGGCACGGTCGCGGTGGCGATCGTCGCGGCGGGAGCGGCCGCGACGGGGGCGAGTACGGAGGCCACGAACAGCGTCGTGGCGAACAGCCTGCGGTAGTGGGTGCGTCGCACGTCGGGGCGCCTCTTCCAGGGGGTCACGGGCTCGGACGGCACCATTCACCACGGCGGCCCGCCCGGGACGCCCGTCCCCGCCGCCCACCCCGGCGAGTCCACTCGTTCGGATCACCGGGACCGCCCACGGCCCGGGGGCTGCTCGCGGCTGACGAGCGCGTCCTCGCGCCGCGAGCCCCGACCCGGAGGTGGTGCGGCGCCTCCCGGCCCGCACGCGCTCGCGGCCGGGGCGCCTCGGACCGCGCGTTCTCAGCCCGGCGTTCGTGGCCGGGGGCCGGCTCCGGCTGCCGTCAGTGCTGGACGCCGGTGGCGAGGCTGAAGTGCGCGAAGTACGCGTACTGGTCCGTGGACGGGCCCCACGAGGTGTCGTGGCCGCCGTAGAAGGTGGAGAAGAACACGCCGCTGAACGGGATCGACGCGAGGTCCGGGGCGCCCGCGCCGGGCTGGGTGAAGACCTGGGCGCCGTCGAGCCAGACGGTGACGTCGCCGCTGCCGCGGTCGACGAGCTGCTCGACGCTGTGCCAGGCGCCGTCGGCGGGCCACTGCCAGGAGCCGAGGCCGAGGTCGACGCCGTAGCCGGTGGGGCCGGAGTTGGTGGGGGTGTAGAGGTACACCTCGCCGTCGCCGGCGCCGGAGCCGGGATTGCGCCACATGTAGCGGGTGGACCAGGCGTTGCCGTGGTTGCCGCCGGACGCCTCGCCCGGGGAGCCGCCGTACAGGCCGGGGAGCTTGCCGGCCTTGCCGAAGTCGAAGCCGGCGGGCAGCTTGAGGCCGTACTTCAGGTCCAGGGTGGTGGAGTTGGCGAGGTCGCCGAGACCGAGCGAGGGGAGGTCGGTGTAGAACTGGCCGCCGCCGCTGGAGGGGCAGTCGGAACAGGAGTTGGCGGAGGACCCGGCGCCGTAGAACACCTGCAGCGCGGAGCCGTCGCCGGGGGCGGCGGGGTCGTTGACGAGGCTGAGGTTCTGCTGGCCCCACTTGCCCTTGGTGAGGGTGCCCCAGGCGCTGGTCCAGGTGCTGCTGCCGTAGCCGGTGAAGTCGCCGGTCCAGGAGGCTGCGTCGGTGGTCTTCGCTTCTATGGAGATGGCGGCGGTGGTAACGGTGGTGGCGGTGGCTTGGACGGGGGCGGTGGCGAGGAGGGCGAGGGAGGCGGACAGGGCGGTGAGCAAGCGCTTCATGACGGTCCTTCGGCTCTGGCGGCGGCGGGGGAGATCGTGTTGCGTCGTGCGGGGGCCGCTCACCATGACACGGCCGTGGACGTGTCCCAGTCAAGAGTCTGGACGAGGTTCAGGGATGTGAACGCTCCGTCGGTTTCGGCGCTGACGGCGCGGCTATATTGCTCTCGCCGTCCACGCGCACGCGAACAGGGAGGACCCCTATGGCGCAGCCGAGTTCCGCCGCCGCCGCAGCAGCAGGCGTGAAGTCCGCCGTCCGCACGATCGAGGTGCTGGAGTTCTTCGCCGAGCGCCCCGGACTGCACAGCCTCGCCGACGTCCAGGAGGCCCTCGGCTACCCGAAGAGCAGCCTCTACATGCTGCTGCGCACGCTGGTCGACCTCGGCTGGGTGGAGACCGACCTGACGGGCACCCGGTACGGCATAGGGGTGCGGGCGCTGCTCGTCGGCACCGCCTACATCGACGGCGACGAGGTCGTCGCCGCCACGCGCCCGGCCCTCGACCGCCTCGCCGACGACACCACCGAGACCATCCACCTCGCCCGCCTCGATGGCACCGACGTCGTCTACCTCGCCACCCGGGCCTCCCAGCACTACCTCCGCCCGTTCACCCGCGTCGGCCGCCGGCTGCCCGCCCACGCGACGGCCCTCGGCAAGGCGCTGCTGGCGACGATGTCGGACGAGGAGATCGGGCGGCTGCTGCCCGAGCGCCTGGAGCCGTTGACCGACCACACCCACACGACCCGGGCGGCCCTGCTCGACGACCTCCGAGCGATCCGTGAGCGCGGCTACGCGACGGACCGGGAGGAGAACACGCTCGGCCTGGGCTGCTACGCCGTCGCCGTCCCGGACCGCACGCCGGCCCGGGACGCGGTCAGCTGCTCCGTCCCGCTCGCGCGGCTCACGCCGGGGCGCGAACAGATGATCCGCGACGCGCTGTTCGAGGCCCAGGAGCGACTGGCGCTGGCTACGCGTCACCTGTGAGCTGATTCGCCCACTGCCGGAGGGTGGCGAAGTCGTCGGTCGTCAGGCCGGTTCGGTCGTCGACGCGGTGGAGGAGGGCCGGGCCGTCGTGGTGGGCGGCCGTCCAGTCGCGGTCGGCGTCGGTGATCTGGTCGTCGACCCAGGCGAACGGGCGGCCCTCGGCCCAGGCGACGATCTCGGGGGTCTTCCAGAAGACGCCGCGGGGTGGGGTGGGCCGGGGTTCGGACCAGGTGATGACGGGCAGTTCGGGCAGCCCGAGGACGGGGGCGATGAAGGCGTTGGCTTCGTCTTCCCAGGTGGTCGCCCAGACGAGGTCGAAGGGGAGGGCGGTCAAGTGGGGCCCGTGGTCCGGGTTGAGCCAGAGCCGGAGGGGCTTGGGGGCCTTGTTGGGCAGCCCCCACTCGGTGAGCCGCCGCCGTTCGGAGGCCTCCCAGCGGGGAGTGAGGACTCGGTGGGTCTCGTAGCCGGGCGGCCGGCGGTGGGGCTTGCGGGCGGCGGGGTTGAGCGGCCCGTCGACGTCGAGTAGCAGCAGCGGCCGCATCGGCGCACCCCCTCCGTGATCTTTGGGGGGACGGTAGCGGTGAAGGGGCGTTGGTGGCGAGGGAATTACGGCGCGTTGGGGGGGGGGGGGCGCCCCCCGAACGGGGGGTGTTGTTGTTTATAGCGAGCAAACCGCCCCCCCTTTGGTGGGGACTAGTTAACCCAGGGGAACGGCGGGGACTAACTGT
>NZ_JBHVPD010000104.1:0-38171 GCF_042887525.1 Kitasatospora sp. NPDC057936 | reverse complement strand
GGGGGGGCCGGGGGCGCCCCCCCGGTGGCCGGGGGGGCGGCGGGGGCAGCCCCCGCATCATCACCCCCCCCCCACGGGGCCGGGGGCGCCGCGCCCCCCCCGCACCCCTCTCGTTTCTTCCGGGACCGACGAGGGGGCGCGCGCCATGACCGACCAGGACTTCCACCCGGGTCTCACGCCCGGCCATCTCGGTGCGCCGGTGCTGGAACCGGAGGGCCGTCCGCCGGGCGCGCCCCGTCCGCGCCCCGATGCACCGGATCCCCACCGATGGCGTAACGGACTGGCCTGCGGGCTCACCGCGCTCGCCCTGGTGGCCGTCTTCGGCGGGGCCGGGCTCGCCGGGTGGACCTGGGTGCAGGGCCAGCGCAAGCCGCCGGCCGCCGCCGACTACGCGGGGCAGGGTGCCGGGGACGTCCAGGTCTCGGTACCGGAGGGCGCGGGCCTGTCGCAGATCGCGTCGGCGCTGGTGCGCAACGGCGTCGTCGCCAGCTCGCTGGCCTTCACCCGGGCGGCCAAGGGCAGCGCGGCGGCGGCCGGGCGGATCCAGCCGGGCACGTACACGCTGAAGCAGAAGATGTCGGCCGCGGCGGCGCTGGCGATCCTGATCGACCCGGCCAACGCCAACGGCCTCACCATTCCCGAGGGCTGGCGCGGCTACCAGATCTTCACGGCGATCGACAAGAAGCTGAACCTCCCGGCCGGCACCACCCAGCGCACCGCGCAGGAGCAGGGCGCCGAGCTGGGCCTGCCGGACTTCGCCAACGGCAGCCCGGAGGGCTACCTCTTCCCCGCGACGTACAGCGTCACGGACGGGACCACCGCCGTCGACCTGCTGAAGCAGATGGTCGACCGGGCCGGCAAGGAGTACTCCCGGGACGACGCCAACGTCGTCGCCCAGACCCTCGGCCAGAGCCTGTACGGCCTGGTCACGGTGGCGAGCATGGTCCAGGGCGAGGCCGACAACTCCGAGGACATGAGCAAGGTCGCGCGGGTGATCTACAACCGGCTGGCCAGGAACATGCCGCTCCAGCTCGACTCGACGATCAACTACGCGCTCGGCCGCTCCACCCTGAACACCACGGTGACCGACACCCGGCTGGACTCGCCCTACAACACCTACCTGCACGCCGGGCTGCCGCCGTCGCCGATCTCCAACCCCGGGCGCCAGGCCGTCATGGCCGCGCTGGACCCGGCACCCGGCGACTGGCTGTACTTCGTCACCGTGAAGCCGGGCGACACCCGCTTCACCGACAGCTTCGACGTCCAGCAGCGCAACGTGGCGGACTTCAACGCCTACCGGGCGGCGCAGTCGAGCGCCTCGGCCGCGGCCTCCGGCACGCCCACCCCGGCGACGGCCTCCCAGCCGGGCGGAGCCCCGGCAGGTCAGGGCGGGCACTGACGGAGGTTTCGCCTTTACGGCGGTATGTCTGCGGTACGGTAACGTCTCCTCCCAGGCGTTGCGCTAGCACGCCGGTTCGAGAATCAGCCGGGACGCCGTCCCGCGCGGCCGGTCCGATCCGCCGGTCGTCTCCGTCGGGTAAGGGGATCAATGACCGATCTGGGTCGGGGCTACGGCCCCCAGGGCGCCGAGCCGTGGCACCCCGGTGATCCCGCCTACGGCGGACAGCAGGACGGCCAGTGGCAGCAGACGGCCCAGCAGCACATGGGCCAGCAGGGCTACCCGCAGCAGGAGCAGTACCAGCAGCAGATGGCCCAGCAGGGCATGGGTCAGCAGGGCATGGGCCAGCAGGGTTTCCAGGACCCGCAGGGCTTCCAGCAGCAGGGGTACGGCCAGGGCTACCCGGGCGGCCAGGAGCAGTACCAGCAGCAGGGGCAGTATCCCCAGCAGGGCCAGTACCCCCAGCAGGGGCAGTACCAGCAGCAGATGGGTCAGCAGGGCTTTCCGCAGCAGGGCGTCCCGCAACAGGGGCAGTATCCGCAGCAGCAGGGCCAGTATCCCCAGCAGGGCCAGCACCCGCAGCAGGGGCAGTACCAGCAGCAGATGCCGCAGGCCCCGATGCAGCAGGCCCCGGTGCAGCAGCAGACGCCCCCGCAGCAGATGCGGCCCCAGGCTCCGCAGCGGGCGGCGCAGCCCGTACCGCAGCAGGCCGAGCCCGTCTCCGGGCCCGGGCCGGACGGGATCGACTGGGAGGCCGAGGCCGCCGCGCTGGAGTCCGGTGCCGCTCCGGCGGCGGGGCACGAGCCCGCCGGGGAGGAGTGGGACGACCACTTCGAGGAGGGCCACTCCGACGACGGCCACCACGGGGACGGCGCGTACCCCGAGGAGGACGGCGAGATCGGGCAGGCCGGCTTCCTCGGCGAGGAGGACGTCTCCCGGGAGGCGCAGAAGAAGCGCAAGGAGAAGGGCAAGAAGTCGGGCCGCCGCAACAGCGGCGCCTGCCTGGTGGTGGCGCTGGTGCTGGTCGGCGCCATGGCCGGGGCCGGCTGGTGGGGCTACGGCTTCTACAAGGACCACTTCGGTCCGCCGCCGGACTTCGCGGGCGACGGCACCGGCTCCGTCCAGGTGGAGGTCAAGCCCGGCGCGGTGGGTGCGCAGGTCGGCCTCGTGCTGAAGAACGCCGGCGTGGTCAAGAGCGTCGACGCGTACAGCAAGGCCTGTGACGCCGAGCCGAAGTGCACGACCGTGCAGCCGGGCTTCTACACGCTGAAGAAGGAGATGCCGGCCGCCGACGCGCTCAAGGAACTCCTCGCGCAGGCGGGCGGCGCGGCGATCGTGTTCCCGGAGGGCAAGAACTCCTCCGAGATCTACACCATGATCGACACCAAGCTGAAGCTGGCGCCGGGCACCACGGCGAACGTGGCCAAGGCCCAGGTCAACACCTTCGGGCTGCCCGCGTACGCGCAGGGCAACGTCGAGGGCTTCCTGTGGCCGACGCGCTACAACATCGCCGACGGCATGAAGCCCGAGGACCTGCTCAAGCAGATGGTGAAGACCGCCACCGACAAGTACGCCAACCTGGACGGCCAGGCCGCCTCGGTGGGGCTGAAGAACGGCTACGAGGTGCTCATCGAGGCGAGCATCCTGCAGCGCGAGGGCAACAACCCGGCGGACTTCGCGAAGATGGCCAAGACCATCCAGAACCGCCTGGCCAACGAGCCCGAGACCCACCACCGCCTCGGCATGGACACCACGCTGCAGTACTCGCTGGGCCGCAAGGACCTCAACAAGCAGGACATGGACAACGCGTCCAACAAGTACAACACCTACCTCAACCCCGGCCTGCCGCCGACGCCGATCTCCAACCCCGGCGACGAGGCGATCAATGCGGTGCTGCACCCGGCGGACGGCAAGTGGCTGTACTTCATCGCGATGTCCCAGACCGAGACCCGCTTCGCCGAGACGGCCAAGGAGCACTACGCCAACGTCAAGGAGTACTGCCAGTCGGCCGGCCAGAACTTCGACGAGGCCCGCGGCCACTGCACCACCAAGTAGCCCGCACCGGTAACCCGCCCACGGAGAAGCTGCGTTGACCACCAAACACCGGGCCGCCGTCCTCGGCTCGCCGATCGCCCACTCGCTCTCGCCGGACCTGCACCGGGCCGCCTTCGCGGCGCTCGGGCTGGACGGCTGGCGCTACGACCGGTTCGAGCTGGACGAGGCCGCCCTGCCCGGCTTCGTCGCCGGGCTGGACGAGGCGCAGTGGGCGGGCCTGTCGCTGACCATGCCGCTGAAGCGGGCGGTCATCCCGCTGCTCGACGAGGTCAGCGCGACGGCGCGCGCGGTGGACGCGGTGAACACGGTGGTGTTCACCGCAGACGGACGGCGCACCGGCGACAACACCGACGTCCGCGGCCTGGTGAACGCGCTGCGCGAGCGCGGCATCACCGAGGTGCCCGGCGCGGCGGTGCTGGGCGCGGGGGCCACGGCGTCCTCCGCGCTGGCCGCGCTGGCGCAGATCTGCACCGGCGAGGTGACGGTCTACGTGCGCAGTGCCGAGCGGGCCCGGGAGATGGCCGAGCTCGGGGAGCGGCTTGGCGTCGTCGTGCGGACGGCCGACTGGGAGCACGGCGCGGAGGCGCTGGCGCAGCCGCTCACCGTCTCCACGACGCCGGCCGGCTCGACGGACGGGTTCGTCGCGGCGCTGCCCGCCGAGCCCGGGGCGCTGTTCGACGTGCTCTACCACCCCTGGCCGACGGCGCTGGCGGCCGAGTGCGCCGGGCGCGGGGCCACCGTCCTGGGCGGGCTCGACCTGCTCGTGCACCAGGCGGTGCTGCAGAGCGAGGCCTTCACGGGGCGGACGCCGGGGCCGCTCGCGGCGATGCGCGAGGCGGGGGAGAAGGCGCTCTCCGGGCGCTGAGGCGGCGGGTACGAGGCCGCCGTCCGGCTTGTCCCGGCCTGATCCGAAAGACACGCCCTCGTCCCGGTCGGTCCGTCCGTCCCGCTGGGCGGCCGGTCGCCGTCCGTCACGCGGACCACGCCCCCGGGTGACCTCGGGACATGAAAGGATTCGGTCAGAAGGCACGCCCGGGGCGGCCCGTGGGCCGGCCCGCTGATGAAGGAGCTCCGTTGGGTACGTTGCGCTGGCTGACGGCGGGGGAGTCGCACGGCCCCGCACTGGTCGCGACGCTGGAGGGCCTGCCCGCTGGTGTACCGGTCACCACCGCCGTGGTGGCCGACGCGCTGGCGCGTCGCCGGCTCGGTTACGGTCGCGGCGCGCGGATGAAGTTCGAGCGGGACGAGGTGACGTTCCTCGGCGGTGTCCGGCACGGCCTGACCATGGGCAGCCCGGTGGCGGTCATGGTCGGCAACACGGAGTGGCCGAAGTGGGAGCAGGTCATGTCGGCCGACCCGGTCGACCCCGAGGTGCTGGCGGGCCTGGCCCGCAACGAGGCGCTGACCCGTCCGCGTCCGGGCCACGCCGACCTGGCGGGCATGCAGAAGTACTCGATCGAGGAGGCCCGTCCGATCCTGGAGCGGGCGAGTGCCCGTGAGACGGCGGCCCGGGTCGCGCTGGGCGCGGTGGCCCGCGCGTACCTGAAGGAGACCTGCGGGATCGAGATCGTCAGCCACGTCGTGGAGCTGGCCGCCGCGAAGGCGCCCGCCGGCGTGCTGCCGCTGCCCTCGGACGAGGCCCGGCTGGACGCGGATCCGGTGCGCTGCCTGGACGCGGATGCGTCGAAGGCGATGGTCGCGGAGATCGACCAGGCGCACCGGGACGGTGACACGCTCGGTGGTGTGGTCGAGGTGCTGGCGTACGGGGTGCCGGTGGGTCTGGGTTCGCATGTGCACTGGGACCGGCGTCTGGACGCGCGGCTGGCGGCTGCGTTGATGGGCATCCAGGCGATCAAGGGTGTCGAGGTCGGGGACGGTTTCGAGCTGGCGCGGGTGCCGGGGTCGAAGGCGCACGACGAGATCGTCCCGACCGCCGACGGCGTGAAGCGCACCTCCGGCCGCTCCGGCGGCACCGAGGGCGGTCTGTCGACGGGTGAGCTGTTGCGGGTGCGTGCGGCGATGAAGCCGATCGCGACGGTGCCGCGGGCGTTGCAGACGCTGGACGTGCGTACGGGTGAGCCGGCGAAGGCGCATCACCAGCGCTCCGACGTCTGCGCGGTGCCGGCCGCGGGCATCGTCGCGGAGGCGATGGTGGCGCTGGTGCTGGCCGACGCGGTGAACGAGAAGTTCGGCGGCGACCACGTCTCGGAGACGCGCCGCAACGTGCAGAGCTACCTCGACCACCTGATCATCCGATGATCCGGCCTGTCGTCGTTCTGGTCGGCCCGCCCGGCAGCGGCAAGTCCACGGTCGGGCGGGCCCTGGCCGAGCGCCTGGGCGTCGGCTTCCGCGACACCGACGCCGACATCGAGGTGCTGGCCGGCAAGCCGATCCCCGAGATCTTCATCGACGAGGGCGAGCCGCACTTCCGCGAGCTGGAGGTCCGCGCGGTGCGCGCGGCCGCCGAGGGCCACGACGGGGTGCTCGCGCTCGGCGGTGGCGCGGTGATGGCCGAGGCCACCCGCGCGCTGCTGCGCGAGCTGCCCGTGGTGTTCCTGGAGGTCCCGCTGGGCGACGCCGTCAAGCGGGTCGGGCTGGACGCCCCGCGGCCGCTGCTGGCCGTCAACCCGCGGGCCCGCTGGCGCGAGCTGATGGACGCCCGCCGCCCCCTCTACCTGGAGGTGGCCACCGCCGTCGTCGACACCGCGGGCCGCACCCCCGAGCAAGTCGCGGACGCCGTACTGGAAGCACTGGAGCTGAAGACCACCCATGACTGACATCGTCAGGATTCACGTCGGCGGCAGCGCCGGCCACGACCCGTACGACGTGCTGATCGGGCACCAGCTGCTCGGCGAGCTGGCGCCGCTGATCGGACCCCGGGCCAAGCGGGTCGCGCTCATCCACCCCGAGGCGCTGGCCGCCACCGCCGACGCCGTCCGCGAGGACCTGGCCGCCGAGGGCTACGAGGCGATCGCGCTCCAGGTGCCCAACGCCGAGGAGGCGAAGAGCGCCGAGGTCGCCGCGTACTGCTGGTCGGTGCTCGGACAGACCGGGTTCACCCGCAGCGACGTCGTCGTCGGCCTCGGCGGCGGTGCCACCACCGACCTGGCCGGGTTCGTCGCCGCGACCTGGCTGCGCGGCGTGCGCTGGGTGTCGATGCCGACCACGCTGCTCGGCATGGTCGACGCGGCCGTCGGCGGCAAGACCGGCATCAACATCGCCGAGGGCAAGAACATGGTCGGCGCCTTCCACCCGCCGGTGGGCGTCCTGGCCGACCTCGGCACGCTGGAGACCGTGCCCAAGCACGACTACGTCTCCGGCCTCGCCGAGGTCATCAAGTGCGGCTTCATCGCCGACCCGGCGATCCTCGACCTGATCGAGGCCGACCCGGAGGGCGCCAAGACGCCGGCCGGACCGCACACCGTCGAGCTGATCCGGCGCGCCATCCAGGTCAAGGCCGACGTGGTCTCCGGCGACCTCAAGGAGTCCGGTCAGCGGGAGATCCTCAACTACGGCCACACCCTCGGCCACGCCATCGAGCGCAACGAGCGCTACAAGTGGCGGCACGGTGCCGCGATCTCCATCGGCATGGTCTACGCCGCCGAACTCGGCCGCCTGGCCGGGCGGCTGGACGACGAGACGGCCGACCGGCACCGCGCCGTGCTGGCCTCCGTCGGCCTGCCGCTGACCTACCGGGCGGACGCCTGGCCGAAGCTGCTGGACGCCATGAAGATCGACAAGAAGTCGCGCGGCGACCTGATCCGCTTCATCGTCCTGGACGGCCTCGGCAAGACCTCCGTCCTGGAGGGCCCCGACCCGTCCCTGCTCGTCGCCGCCTACGCGGAGGTCTCGGCGTGACCAGGGTCATGGTGCTCAACGGCCCCAACCTCGGACGCCTCGGCAGCCGTGAGCCGGACGTCTACGGTGCCACCTCGTACGCCGGGCTGGTCGAGCGCTGCACGGCGCTCGGCGCGGAGTTCGGCTTCGAGGTCGAGGTCCACGAGACCAACTCCGAGCAGCGGATGGTCGAGTGGCTGCACGAGGCGGCCGACGGCAAGGTGCCCGTGGTGATCAACCCGGGCGCGTTCACGCACTACTCGTACGCCATGCGGGACGCGGCCGCGCAGCGCACCGCGCCGCTCATCGAGGTGCACATCTCCAACCCGTACGCGCGCGAGACCTTCCGGCACACCTCGGTCATCGCCGCCGTCGCCTCCGGCACCATCGCCGGGTTCGGGCTCGGCTCGTACGAACTCGCCCTGCGCGCCCTGGCGGAGCAGCTCACCACGCGCTGACGGTCGGTCGGACGGGCCGGGCCGGTGCCGTGCGTTCCGGCCGGCCCGAGGGCGGGCGGCGGCCCGGCGGCGGACTGTGCCCGTCGCCGGGCCGCCGTGTAGTGTCCCCGCTGGGAGAAGTCGGGAGGTGACCGTGACGCAGTACGCCGGGGGCGGGCAGGTGCCCCCTCATCCCGTCGCTCCGCCGGTCCGGCCGGCCGCCGGGGCCGTGACGGCCGTTTCGTCCCCCGGACCGGTGCCGTTCGGCGGGCGCGTTCCGCCACCGATTCCGCCCGCGCCGGTGCCCGCGGCTCCGGCCCCGGCGCCGGCTCCCGCGCCCACCGCGCCGATGCCGGCCGGGGCCACCGGGCACTTCGTCCTGCCCTCCGGCGCGCCCGTCCAGCTCCCGGCCCACCCGCCGCAGCGGCACGCGCCCGCCGGGCCGATCGCCGTCCTGCTGATCGGACCCGCCGGCGCCGGCAAGACCACCGTCGCCCGGTACTGGGCCGAGCGGCGGCACACCCCGACCGCGCACATCAGCCTGGACGACGTCCGGGAGTGGGTGCAGTCCGGCTTCGCCAACCCGCAGTCCGGCTGGAACAACGCCTCCGAGGCCCAGTACCGGCTGGCTCGCCGCACCTGCGGCTTCGCCTGCCGCAACTACCTCGCCAACGGCATCTCCTGCATCATCGACGACGCCGTCTTCCCCGACCGCCCGGCCATCGGCCTCGGCGGCTGGAAGCGGCACATCGGCCCCGGCATGCTGCCCGTCGTGCTGCTGCCCAGCCTCGACTCGGTGCTCGGCCGCAACGCCCGGCGCAGCGGCAACCGGCGGCTGGGCGACGAGGAGGTCGCCCGCATCCACGGGCGGATGGCCGGCTGGTACAACTCCGGGCTGCCGATCATCGACAACTCGCACCTGGACGTCGCCGCGACGGCCGCCGAGCTGGACCGGGTGATCCTGGCCCGGCTCACGGGGATGCCGGTCCGGTGAGCCGGCCGGGCCGCCGACCTGCGGGATCGCGGGGATGTCGGGGGCGGCTGCGATGATGGACGGGTCGAGTTGATCCGTCCCAGGGGAGCCGAGCCCGTGCCGGAAGGCCACATCATCCACCGCCTCGCGGCCGAGAACACCACGGCCTTCGGCGGCCGTCCCGTCCGGGTGTCCAGCCCGCAGGGCCGCTTCGCCGACGACGCCAAGCTGATCGACGGGCAGGTCCTGGTCGGGGCGGAGGCCGTCGGCAAGCACCTCTTCCTCGGCTTCGAGGAGGGCGCGTGGGTCCACGTGCACCTCGGCCTCTACGGCGGCTTCGCCTTCGGCGCCGGGCCCGCCCCGGAGCCCGTCGGGCTGATCCGGCTGCGCCTGGAGAACGACGACGCCCACGCCGACCTGCGCGGCCCCAACACCTGCGCGCTGGTCACCGGCGCGCAGAAGGCCGCCGTCGCCGCGCGCCTCGGCCCGGACCCGCTGCGCGCCGACGCCGACCCGGACGCGGCCTGGCGCCGGATATCGGCCAGCCGGACGACGGTCGCGGCCCTGCTGATGGACCAGAAGGTGCTGGCCGGGGTGGGCAACGTCTACCGCGCCGAGGTGCTCTTCCGGCACGGCATCGCCCCGCACCGGGCCGGCCGGGACCTCACCCGGGCCGAGTGGGACGCGATCTGGGCGGACCTCGTCGGGCTGATGCGCGAGGGCGTCGGCGCGGGCCGCATCGACACCGTCCGGCCCGAGCACACCCCCGAGGCGATGGGCCGGCCGCCGCGCGTGGACGACCACGGCGGCGAGGTCTACGTCTACCGCCGCGCCGCGATGCCCTGCCTGGTCTGCGGCACGGACGTGCGGACGGAGTCGCACGCGGCGCGCAACCTGTTCTGGTGCCCGACCTGCCAGGCGGCCTGAGCCGGATTCAGGTGGCGGGGGCCGGCACGCCGTAGGCTGGGCCCGGGCCGGCGGAGGGAGCGGACGGGTGGACGGCTTCGAGGTGTCCAACAGGGTTTCGGGCACGGTGCACGGGAACGTGATCCAGGGCGGAAACGTCACGGTCCACCTGGAGCCGCAGCGCCGGATCCCGCATCAGGTGCGACCGCCCCGCCGGACCTTCGTCAACCGCGAGCGCGAACTCGCCGCTCTCACGGGTGCGCTGGGCCGGGCCGGGCGGGACGGGCCGGCGATCGTCGTCTTCACCGGTCTGGCCGGCGTCGGCAAGACGGAGCTGGTGGCGAAGTTCGCCACCGAACAGGCGGCGCAGTTCCCGGGCGGTGTCCTGTACGCCGACCTCAAGGCCTACCGGCACGGGGCCGCGGTGGACCTCGCCGGGGTGCTGGAGGGTTTTCTGCGAGCCCTCGGGGTCCGTGTGCCGGACGTGGAGGCGGAGCGGTTCGGGGAGTTCCGGACGGCCACCGCCGGGCAGCGCTGTCTGGTCTTCCTCGACAACGTCGAGCACGCCGCCGAGGTCCGCGCTCTGCTGCCGACGAGCGGGCTGCTGGTGGCGGCGGGCCGGCAACGCCTGGACGCGCTGCGGATGGACGGCGCCGAGGTGCTGCGGCTGGAGCGGCTGGACGAGACGGCGGCCGCCGCCCTGGTGCGCGGCTGGCTGAGCGCCGGGCGCGGCACCGACGGTGAGGTCGCGGCCCTCGTGGAGCGGTGCGCGGGGCTGCCGCTCGCCCTCAACGCGGTCGGGAGCCAGCTGCTGGGCCGGAGCCGCCTCTCGGTGGGCCAGGTGGTGGCCGAACTAGCGGACTGGGAGGGCAAGTTGGCCATTCTGAACAACGACGAGGGGAACCTCCGCCGGACCTACGACCCGGTCTACGAGCGGCTCTCGGCGCCCGCCCGGGCGCTCTACCACCTGATCGGCGTGCATCCCGGCCCCTTCGTGTCGGCCGAACTGGCCGGGGCGACGGGCGTCGAGGACGCGGACGAGGCCCTGGACGAGCTGTGCGGCGCGCACCTGCTGGACGTCGTGGTCGACGACGGCCCGGAGGAGCGCTTCCAGGCGCACGACGTCGTCCGGACGCACGCCCACGCCCGTGCGCGCGAACTGCCCGGCCGGGCCGAGCTCCTGGCCGGGATCGTCGCCTACTTCAGGGGCCGGGCGTCGGTGGCGGACCGGGCGATGGGGTCGCGGCTGCGGGTGCAGGAGCCGAGCGGCGACGACCTGCCGGGCTTCGGCTCGTACGCGGCGGCCCTGGAGTGGTTCCAGGCCGAACGGGCCGACCTGCGCGCGGTGGTGGAGGCGGCGGCCGGGCAGGGGTGGCACGGCGAGGTGTGGCGGCTCTGCGAGTCGCTGTGGCCGCTGTACCACGGCCGCAAGCACTACGAGGACCTGATCGCCACCCACCGGCTCGGCGTCGAGTCGGCGCAGTGGGACAACCAGCCCGACGCCGTCGTCCGGATGCGCAACCAGCTCGCCCGCGCCTACTACGAGCGGCGGGAGTTCCCGCTCGCGGCCGAGCAGTTGGCGCTCGGCGCGGAGCAGGTGCCGCTGGTGACCGACCGGCGGCTCGCGGGCGTGCTGTACGAGACGGACGGGCTGCTGTGCCTGGCCGACGGGCGGACGGCGCGGGCGGTGGAGCGGTTCACGCTGGCCCTGGAGGAGAACCGGGGCGACGACCACGGCGAGATCGTGCAGAGCTACAACGTCGCGCAGGCGCTGATCGCGGACGGCCGGGCGGAGGAGGCGCTGGCCGTCCTCGACGAGGCCCGCGCGAGGGCCGTCGACACCGAGGACACCGACATGCTGATGAAGCTCCCGCTGGTGCGCGCCCGGGCCCACCGCGCGCTGGGGCGGCTGGACCTCGCGGTCGCGGACGCCGCCGAGTGCGCGCGGCGGGCGGCCGGGCTGAGCCAGTACGCGAAGGAGGCGCAGGCGCACACGCTGCTCGTCGAGCTCGCGGAGGAGCAGGGGGACGCGGCGCTCGCGGCGCGTAGCCGGGAGCGGCTGCAGGAACTGCAGGCACGCTAGTGCCGTGGCACTAGGACGTCCTCTTACGGCCCGGTGGTGAACGCGACCCGGGTGCGGTGTTCGCCGGTGCGGATGGTGAGTCCGTGCTCGGGGAGGCCGGCCGGGTCGCCGCCGGCGGTGAGCCAGTGCGCCACGGCGGAGCCGAGGAGCAGCGGGTCGAGGCGGGGTTCGGCGCTGCCCCAGGTCCGTTCGGCGCGGGCTTCCAGCAGCAGGCCGGTGCGCAGCCGGACGAGGTGGCGGGCCGGGCCGAGGGCGGCCACCGCGACGGCGAGGCCGGGGAGCGCGGCGGCGGTGTCGGCGAGCCAGCGTCCGGCGGGGACTTCGGCGCGCGTCTCGGTCCGGGCGAGGACCTCGGCGGTGTAGCGCAGGGCGTCGCCCGGGTGTTCGTCGGTGAGGGCGTGGAAGCCGCGCGGGCTGTGGTCGCCGGGGTCGAAGGGGTAGCGCCGCAGGCTGACCTCGGTGCCCTCGCTCGCGGCCTCGACGTCGTAGGCCGTCGGGCCTTCGGGGGTGCCGGGGCGGGGGACCGGCTTGGGGTAGGGCGGCAGGAGCGGTTCGTCGTCCGGTTCGTCCAGTCCGTCCAGGAAGGAGTAGAGCAGTGGGCGCAGCACCTCGGCGGAGCGGCCGCGGCGGGCGAGGGAGCGGTCGGTGATCGGGCGCAGGGCGGCCGGGTCCTGCTTCTGCAGGGCCTGTTCGAGCTGAGCGGCGAGGTCGCCGTCCGGGTCGAGTGCCGGGGCGGCCTGGCCGAAGGCGTGGCTGGGGGAGTGCGGGTCGAGTTCGGCGGCGCCGGTGGCGACGAGCAGGGTGGGGCGTTCCAGGGCGGCGCCGTAGACGGACACCGAGCCATGGTCGCCGATCAGGCAGTCGGCGGCGACGAGGGCGGCCTGCCAGCCCTGGTGGGGCGGGACGAGGCGCAGGCCCATCCGCCGGGCGTCGTCGAGCAGGGCCTCGGGGTCGTGCCGGTTCCAGATGTTGGGGTGGAGGACGACGGCGACCGCGTACTCGTCGGCGGGGAGCCGGCGGACGAGGCGCCGGGGCAGGTCGGGGCGGCGGCCGAATAACGAGTGCTCGCTCCAGGTGGAGTTGACGACGACGAGCCGCCGGCCGTCGACGGCGCCGAGGGCGGCCCGGTAGGAGTCGCGCAGGCGCAGGCTGCGGAGCATGCGGTCGAAGCACGGGTCGCCGACGACCTGGGCGACGTCCAGTGCCTCGGGGCAGGAGACCCGCAGCCGGTCGAGCTGTTCCGGGTGGGAGAGGCCGAGGACGTCGACGAAGACCCGGCCGTGGTGGGTGAGTTCGTTGCGGGAGAGGCCGGCTGCGCTGACGGTGTCGCCGGTGGACTCGGTCACCAGGCGGTTGTAGCCGGCGCCGTGCGGGAGGACGACGAGCCGGGCGTCGAGGCGGTGCATCGAGGAGTGGACGGCGCAGGCGACGGCCAGGTCGAAGCGGTGCCGGACGGCGTCCTCCCAGTCCAGCAGGGTGATGCCGGGCAGGCCGCGCAGGTAGTCGTCGAGGCCGTCGGCGAAGGCGGAGCCGGGGTTGACGGTGGCGTAGCGCTCGATGCCGTCGCGGTTCAGGAGGGTGAGGACGTCGAGGACCCGGGTGGCGGAGGTGAGGGTGCGGGCGACCGCCAGCACGCGCGCCCTGACCGGCCGGGTGTTCCAGCGGTCGGCGGGCCAGGCGTGGGGGTGGGTCGGCACGCCATGATCGTACTCATCGGGTCGGCTCCCCGCGGTGATTCAGGCCCGGGAGGTCAGCCCGCCGCGGCGGCGGGCTCCTCGTGGTCGGCCGCGGCGCACTCGTCGAGGAGGGGGCGCATGCTCTCGTCGACGAGCCGGTAGCGCACGACGCGTCCGTCCTTGTCCCCGGTGACCACGCCGGCCGTCCGCAGCAGCCGCAGGGCCTGTGAGACGGCCGGGTCGCGCATGCCGGTGGCGACGGCGAGGTCGGTGACGGCGAGCGGTCCGGCGCGGTGCAGGGCGAGCAGGATCGCGAGCCGCCCGGGGTCGGCGAGCAGGGAGAACCGCTCGGACCACGAGCGGACGTGCGCGGCGTCGCCGATCGCGGCGATGGCCTCACAGACCCGGTGTCCGTCGATGGTGCGGTGGCCCGCGCGGTCGGCCGGTACGAGATGCATGCGGACATTCTGGCAGCTCACGACCTGTGATCCTGGACACCTGCGTAGGTGCGCAGCCTTGCAAGGGTCGGCCCGGGACCCCTACGGTGTTCCCCGCCGTGGTGCTCGGGAAGACCGGTGACGGACCCTCAGGGGTCCCAGTCCGGAGCGGCCCTCGCCACTGTGATCGGGGGAGTCCGCCCGTACCCAGACGCCACTGGGCGCTTCGCGCGCCTGGGAAGGCGGGTACGGGAGCCCCGTCAGCCAGGAGACCGGCCACGGCATCTCACGAACGTCTTTCCACGAGGTGCTGGAGCGTGATCCGAAGATGACCCTGCCCGAAACCGCCGCCCCCGAGGCCGCGCCCGCCGTGCTGCCCACCTTCCGGTGGAGGAGAGAGGACACCGTCCGCACCGCCGGGCTGATGGGGGTGATCCTGGCCATGCACGTCGTGGCGTTCGGGACCCTCGTCTTCCTGGTGGCGCCGCACAACTACGCCGTCGGCACCCAGGTCTTCGGGGTGGGCCTCGGCATCACGGCGTACACGCTCGGCATGCGGCACGCGTTCGACGCCGACCACATCGCGGTGATCGACAACACCACCCGCAAGCTGATGGCCGACGGCAAGCGGCCGGTCTCGGTGGGCTTCTGGTTCGCCCTCGGGCACTCGTCGATGGTGGTCGTCATGGCCGCCCTGGTCGCGGGCGGCGCGCAGCTGGCGAACACGCTGATGGACGACGAGTCGACGACCCACCAGTGGCTCGGCATGGTCGGCACGACGGCCTCAGGCGCGTTCCTCTACCTGATCGGCGCGCTCAACCTGGCGGCGCTGCTCGGCATCCTGAAGGTGTTCCGGGCGATGCGCGCGGGGCAGTACGACGAGGCCGAGCTGGAGCAGCACCTGAACTCGCGCGGCTTCATGGCCCGGGTGCTGAACCGGGCGACCCGCTCGATCACCCGGCCCGGCCAGATGTTCCCGGTGGGCATGGTGCTCGGCCTCGGCTTCGACACCGCGACCGAGGTGACCCTGATGGTGATGGCCGGTTCGGGCGCGGCCGCCGGGCTGCCCTGGTACGCGATCGTCTGCCTGCCGCTGCTGTTCGCGGCGGGGATGAGCCTGTTCGACACGCTGGACGGGACGTTCATGAACTTCGCGTACCAGTGGGCGTTCTCCAACCCGGTGCGCAAGGTGTACTACAACCTGACGATCACCGGTCTGTCGATCGCGGTGGCGTTCATCATCGGCACGATCGAGCTGGTCGGCGTGCTGCACGAGAAGCTGGACCTGACCGATCCGGTCACCGGCTGGATCGCGGACATCTCGCTCGACAACGTCGGCTACGCGATCGCCGGGCTGTTCGTCGTCGTCTGGGCCGCGGCGATCGCGTACTGGAAGCTGGCCGGGGTCGAGAAGCGCTGGGGCGCCGAACGCTCCTGAGCACGGCTGCCGCACGCCTGCCGCACGCCTGCCGCACGCCTGCCGCGACGGCGCCTCCCCACGGTGGGGAGGCGCCGTCGCGCGCGTTCCGGGCCGGCTGCGCCGGGTCAGCTGTGCCGGTCGCCGTAGCGCTGGCGGAAGCGCTCGACGCGGCCCGCGGTGTCGAGCACGCGGGACTGGCCGGTGTAGAAGGGGTGGCTCGCCGAGGAGATCTCGACGTCGATGACGGGATAGGTGTTGCCGTCCTCCCACTCGACCGTGCGGTCGCTGGTGACCGTCGAGCGGGTGAGGAAGGAGAGGCCGCCGACCTTGTCGCGGAAGACGACGGGCCGGTAGGCGGGGTGGATTCCGGGCTTCATGGGGGTGCCTCCTCGGCGGGGGATCAGCGCTCTTCGTTCGACGTTCTTCGTTTCGACGTTCTTCGTTCCGGCGCTCTTCGGTCAGCGCTCTTCGCGGAAGTCGACGTGCTCGCGCGCGACCGGGTCGTACTTGCGCAGCACCATCCGGTCCGGGTCGTTCCGGCGGTTCTTGCGGGTCACGTACGTGTAGCCGGTGCCGGCGGTGGAGCGGAGCTTGATGACGGGGCGCAGTTCGCTGCGGGCCATGAGGTCCTCCGGAGGGGTCGGGTGGTGCGGCGGTTCGGGGCCGGGTTGGAACCGTACACCGAAATGGATGTCATTTTCATCTGGGGTAACGTGACCTCCGTCCCGCCCATTCCCGGACCGTTTTGGGAGCCCCCATGTCCGCCCACTGCCAGCTCACCGGCCGCCGGCCGGGCTTCGGCAACGCGATCTCGCACTCGCACCGCCGCACCCCGCGGCGCTTCGACCCCAACATCCAGCGCAAGCGCTACTGGCTGCCGGGCGAGGGCCGGTACGTCCGGCTCACGCTCAGCGCCAAGGGGATCCGCACGATCGACGCGATCGGGGTCGAGGCCGCCGTCGCCCGGATCCGGGCCCGGGGGGAGAAGGTCTGATGGCGAAGCAGAGCAAGATCGCCAAGAACGAACGGCGGCGCGAGACCGTCGCCCGCTACGCGGGGCGCCGCGCCGAGCTCAAGAGGACCATCGCCCACCCCGGCACCGCCCCCGCCGAGCGCGCCGCCGCCCAGGCCGAACTCGCCCGCCAGCCGCGCGACGCCAGCGCCACCCGGATCCGCAACCGCGACGCCGTCGACGGCCGCCCGCGCGGTTACGTCGGCGCCTTCGGCCTCTCCCGGATCAATCTGCGCACTCTCGCCCACGCGGGCCACCTGCCCGGCGTCCGCAAGGCCAGCTGGTGAGCGGCGCGGACGGGACCAGGCTGCCCGTCGTGGTCGTCGCCGGGCTGCACGCCGACCACCGCCGCAGTGCCGTCGAGGAGTTGGCGCGCGGCGCGGTCGACGCCGTGGTCCTCCACCACGACCTGCGGGACGCCTCCCGCGGCGTCGTCCACCGCCGACTGCGCGACGCGGGCGGCGAGTTCGACCCGGCCGACGTACCGCTGCTCAACGACTGCCCGTGCTGCGCCCTGCGGGAGGACCTGCTGCCCCGGCTGCTGCGCATCGCGGACGAAGGACGGCACGGGCTCGCGGTGGTCGAACTGTGGGGCGGCAGCGATCCGCACCCGGCCGTCGAGGTCATCGCCGGCGGCGAGGTCGACGGCCGGCCCCTGGCGGAGGCCGTCGAGCTCGCGGGCGTCGTCGCCGCCGTCGACCCCGACCGGCTCACGAGCGAACTCTCCGTCTCCGACGACCTCGTGGAGCACGGCGAGCACACCGCACCGGAGGACCCCCGCACCCGCGCGGAGGCCCTCGCCCACCAGATCGAGTACGCGACCACCCTCGCCGTCCCGCGCGCGACCGCGCACACGCCGGGGCTCGCGATGCTCCGCCAGCTCCACCCCACCGCCCGCGTCGTGCGGCTCGCCACCGGTGCGCTCACCCGGGCCGCACTCGGCGGCTTCGACGTCGCGGCCGCCCGCGACCGGGTCAACCCGGCGCTGGCGCTGCTGCCGCAGGAGCACGACGAGGGCGGGGTCACCACGATGGTGTGGGAGCGCCGCAGGCCGCTGCACCCGCAGCGGCTGCACGAGGCGCTCGAACTGCTCGTCCCGGCGGCCCAGCGCAGCCGCGGCCGCTTCTGGCTGGCCAACCGGCCCGACCATGGGCCCCTCCTGCCCGCTGGCGGGCAAGGAGGGAGCTCGCGTGGGACGCGGCCGGGGCGAACCTCGCGGTCGAGGAGTGCGGGCCGTGGCTCTCCGCGCTGCCCGACGCGGCCTGGGACCTCTACCCGCCCGCGCGCCGGGCCGCCGCCGCCCTCGACTGGCACCCGGCCCACGGTGACCGCGTGCAGCAGCTCAGCTTCACGGCCGAGGGCCTGGACACGGACGGGATCACCCACCTCCTCGACTCCTGCCTGCTCACCGACGCCGAACTCGCCGCCGGCGAATCCGGCTGGAAGGCGCTGCCCGACGCCTTCCACGACCTGCTCGACCCCGTCGCCTGAGGATCATCACTGTGCGTAAACGACTCAACCCGCCGAGGCCCAAGCCCAACCCGCTGGTCACAGCCGGTATCGAGTACATCGACTACAAGGACACCGATCTCCTGCGGAAGTTCGTCTCCGATCGCGGCAAGATCCGCAGCCGCCGGGTCAGCCGGCTGACCGTCCGGCAGCAGCGGGCGATGGCCCGGGCGATCAAGAACGCCCGCGAGATGGCCCTGCTCCCGTACACCACCCGATAGGAGACCCCGATGGCCGTACCCAAGCGCAAGACGTCCCGCAGCAACACGCGGCACCGCCGGGCCCAGTGGAAGGCGAGCGCGCCGAAACTCGTCCCGATCACGGTGAACGGGCGGGAACTGCTCGTCCCGCAGCACCTCGTGCCCGCCTACCGGAGGGGGCTCATCGATCCGGAAGGGGGGTGACGGCGCCGCCGGGGGCGCGGGTAGGTAAAGGTCGCGCCCCCGTCGGGGGTTCTCGGCGGGCGGATCGGGGGCGGGCTTCGTAGGCTCGACGCATGTCTGATGCGTACGCGGGTCGGCGGGAGCGGCTGCGGGAGCACTGCAGTGCGGCCGGGGCCGATGCGGCGCTGATCACCCGGCCGGCCAACGTGCGGTACCTGACCGGCTGCGCCCCCTGCGGCGCGACCTTGCTGCTCACCAGGGAACGGGTGCTGCTGACGCTGCCGGACGACCTGCCGCCGGACGACACCGGGGAGCACCTGATCGCCGCCGACGTCACCCAGGTCCCGGTGCCGGCCGGGGCGGACACCGCGCTGGCGGCCGCGGCCGAGGCCTCCCGGCTGCGGGTGCACGCCATGGCGGTGGAGGAGCACGACCTCACCGTCCTGCGCCACCGCGCGGTGGCGAGCCTGGCCGAGGGGGTCCGGCTGGCCGAGCTGGGGCAGGTCGTCGAACGGCTGCGGGTGATCAAGGACGAGCACGAGATCGCCGACCTGCGGATCGCCGCCGAGATCGCCGACCAGGCGCTCGGCGAGCTGCTGGAGTCGATCCTGGTCGGCCGCACCGAGCGGCACCTGGCGATGGAGCTGGAGCGCCGGATGATCGACCACGGTGCCGACCGGGCGGCCTTCCCGGTCTCGGTCGGCACCGGCAGCCACTCCGGCCAGCCCGCCCACCAGCCGACCGACCGCCGGGTCGAGGAGGGCGACTTCCTGACCGTGGTGCTCGGTGCCCAGTACCGCGGGTACGGCGTGTCGACCGCCCGGACCTTCGTGATCGGCGCCGCCCCCGCGCCCTGGCAGGTGGAGCTCCACCGGCTGGTGTTCCGGGCGCAGCGGGCCGGGCGGGAGGCGCTCGGACCCGGCGTGGAGCAGTGCGTACCCGACCGGGCGGCGCGGCAGATCCTGGACGCGGCCGGCCACTCCGAGGCCTCCCCGCACCCGGTGGGCCACGGCATCGGGCTGGAGATGCGGGAGGCGCCGCGCCTCGGTCCGGCGGACATGGGTAAACTGGACAGCCGCGTACCGGTCACCGTCGGTCCGGGGGTACACATCCCGGGCAAGGGCGGGGTCCGGATCGAGGACACGCTCGTCGTGCGCCCCCTCGAAGAGGGCGGGCCCGAGCTGCTCACCATCACCACCAAGGAGCTCCTCGCCCTGTGACGGCGGCCCCGGGCCGCCGGTGGCAGGACGCGACCCTTGGTTCCTTGACAGCTATATCCAGGAGTAAGTGCGCCCGTGGCTTCCACGAACGATCTCAAGAACGGCATGGTCCTCAAGCTGGAGGGCGGCAAGCTCTGGTCCGTCGTCGAGTTCCAGCACGTCAAGCCCGGCAAGGGCCCGGCCTTCGTGCGTACGAAGCTCAAGGAGGTCCTGACGGGCAAGGTCGTCGACAAGACCTTCAACGCCGGCACCAAGGTCGAGACCGCCAACGTCGACAAGCGCGGCATGCAGTTCTCGTACAAGGACGGCGAGAACTTCGTGTTCATGGACATGGACACCTACGACCAGCTCACCATCGAGCCGGCCGTCGTCGGTGACGCCGCCAACTACCTGCTGGAGGGCTTCGAGGCCCTCGTCGCGACCAACGAGGGCGCGGTGCTCTACATCGAGCTCCCGACCTCCGTCGAGCTGCTCATCGCGCACACCGAGCCGGGCGTCCAGGGCGACCGCTCCACCGGTGGCACCAAGCCGGCCACCCTGGAGACCGGTGCCGAGATCCAGGTCCCGCTCTTCGTCGTCACCGGCGAGAAGGTCAAGGTCGACACCCGCGACGGCAGCTACCTCGGCCGGGTGAAGTAAGTCCGTGTCGGCCGCACGCAGCAAGGCCCGCACCCGGGCCTTCCAGATCCTCTTCGAGGCCGACCACCGCGGGGTCGACCCGCAGCAGGTCCTCGCCGACTGGGTGGCCCGCGCCCGCGAGCCCAAGCCCGACGAGGGCACCCCCCAGGTCGCCGAGTACACGATGGAGCTGATCGAGGGTTACGTCCGGCACGCGCGCCGGATCGACGACCTGATCTCCCAGTACTCGGTGGGCTGGACGCTCGACCGGATGCCGATCGTGGACCGCAACGTCCTGCGGCTCGGCGCCTACGAGCTGATCTGGGAGGACGGCGTCCCGGACGCCGTCGTCCTGGACGAGGCCGTGGAGATCGCCAAGGAGTTCTCCACGGACGACTCCCCGTCCTTCGTCAACGGCCTGCTCGCCCGCTTCCTGGAGCTGAAGCCGAGCATCCGCCGCTAGGCACGGACGGGCCCCGCCCCGCGAACGGCCGCCGGACCCGCACGAGGGTCCGGCGGCCGTCGCGCGTTTCACCCGGGTGGCGTATGTTGGGATCCTACTGGCCGGTAACTTATCGGTCGCACCATGAGAGATCCCCAGGTATCCCCACGCACGTCCGCAGTGAAGGGCAGGCCACCCCCATGACCACGGCGATCCGCAGCGAGTTCGACCAGGGCATCGCGCTGAGCAGACACCCCGAGGAGCCCGGCCGTTACGACGGCGAGCTCGGCGCGGGCTGGCAGATCGGCGGCGGCGTCAACGGCGGGCTGCTGCTCGCCGTCGCCGGACACGCGCTGTCGCTGGAGCACGGCGACCACCCCGACCCGGTGTCGATCAGCGGTTACTACCTGTCCGCCTCGGTGCCGGGCCCGGCCACCGTCCGCACCGAGGTGCTGCGCTCCGGCCGCGGCCTGTCCACCGGCACCGCCTCGCTCAGCCAGGACGGCGTCGAACGGCTGCGCGTCGTCGCCAGCCACGGGGACCTCTCGACGGCCGTCGGCGAGGTGCGCACCAGCGCGCAGCCGCCGCAGCTGCCGCCGCCGGACCAGTGTGTCGGCGTCGAACACGCGCCCAAGGAACTCATCGCCCAGGCCGCCCTGCTGGAGCGCTTCGACCTGCGGCTCGACCCGGCCACGATCGGCTGGGCGCTCGGACAGCCGTCCGGCACCGGGCGGATCCAGGGCTGGTTCCGGCTCGCCGACGGCCGCGAGCCCGACCCGCTGCTGCTCCTGCTGGTCGCCGACGCGCTGCCGCCGGTCACCTTCGACCTGGGGATGCCGGGCTGGGCGCCGACCGTCGAGCTGACCGTCCACCTGCGGGCCAGGCCGGTGCCCGGCTGGCTGCGGGTCACCCACACCACCCGCAACCTGGCCGGCGGCTACTTCGAGGAGGACGCCGAGGTCTGGGACGAGGCCGGCCGTCTGGTCGCGCAGTCCCGCCAGCTCGCCCGGGTGCCGCGCCCGGCGTGAGGCCCGACGACGCGAGAACCGGCGCATTACCGGTGGTTACATTCCTGTGACACGCCGTACGTGTGCGGCGCTCGGGACTGGGGAGTAACACGGTCAGCGGCGGCCCCCGCCGCCGACCGTGACCCTACTGAGCCGGGAGCCACACGTGAGCGAGCGTAGCGAGCGAGCCATTGGGAGGCGCGTGTGGGCGAATGCCCCTGCCGAGCGCAGCGAGGTGGGAGCATGAGTCGAAAAGGCCGCGCTCGCCGCATCTCCGACTGCACCGCCGGCGGCTTCCGCCCGAACGCCCGTGCCCCGCACCGGCGGAGCGACGGGGAGGGGGCCGACCAGGCCTTCGTCATCGGTGTGCTGACCAGCGCCGCGGACTTCGAACGGGCCCGCGCCTGGCGGGTGACCGACGCCCCCGACTACGAGCGCTACCTGGCCGACACGGCCGACCTGCTCGCCGAGGCGCTGCGGCGCTTCGACACCGTCCGGGCGCGGATGTTCCACCCGCAGGACTTCGCCGAGTTCTGCGTCCTGCACGGGCTGGACCCGGCCGAGCCGGCCGCCCGCGACCGCTACCTGCTCAACCCCGCGCTGCAGACCCAACTGCTCGCCTACCAGGGCGAGGAGCTCGCCGGGGACTTCGTGCCGCGCCTGGTCCGCGCCCGGGAGAACGGACTGACGCTCCGCCACGCCGACCTGATCCTCGACGGCGGGCTCTACGGCGCCACCGGCGAGGCGGACGAGGACCACGGCCGCTGGGTGCGCACCGCCCACCAGCGCGGCTCCGAGGTGCTGCGCCGGATGCTGGTCGGCGCGGGCGCCGGGGTGTACGAGCTGCGAGTGCGGGTGGACGCGCCGGGCGGGAGGCTGAGCGCCGCGGCGCGCGTCCTCCAGTGGGAGGACGGCGTCGTGCGGATCAACGACGAGGACCTGGAGCTGGTCTGCGCGGTGCTGTGCGCCGGGCTGGCCCTGGAGCTGCCGGGCGTGGCCGTGCTGCACGGCTCGCAGGGGTCGGCGGCGGCCTGCGGGGAGTACCGGCCGGCCGCGTGGGCCTGGTCGAGCGGCGGGCCGGACTGGGCCCCGGCGGCCCGGCCGGTGCGGCTGGACGGGGTGGCCGCGCAGCCCGGGTACAGCCTGGGCACGGTCTGCTGAGGCACTGCCGAGGCGCCGGGGAGACACAGGGGAAGGCACCGGGAAGGCACGGGAGAAGCGCCGGCCCCGGCTGCTGGAACCACCGCTGCTGGAAACACCACGGCGCGGCCCCCGGGTTCCGGGGTGCCGCGCCGTGACGTTTCTGCTTGCCCGAAAGGGCGGGACGAGCCTCGTTTCCGCTGGCGGGAGCCGGTGCGGGGAGCGTCAGCTCGCCTCCTCCTCGCGCACCGCGCGGCGCGCGTCGGGGTTGAGCACGCCCCACGAGATCAGCTGCTCGGTGAGGATCGACGGCGACTGGTCGTAGATGACGGCCAGGGTGCGCAGGTCGTCCTGGCGGATCGACAGCACCTTGCCGTTGTAGTCGCCGCGCTGGCTCTGGATGGTCGCCGCGTAGCGCTGCAGCGGGCCGGCCTTCTCGGACGGGACCTGGGTCAGTCTCTCCAGGTCGAGCACCAGGCGCGGCGGCGGCTCGGCCGCGCCGCCCGGGGTGCCGCCGGGCAGCAGCTCCTGGACCGGGACGCCGTAGAACTCCGCCAGCTCGGCCAGCCGCTGCACGGTGACCGCACGGTCGCCGCGCTCGTACGAACCGACGACGACTGCCTTCCAGCGCCCCTGGGACTTCTCCTCGACACCGTGCAGGGAGAGACCCTGCTGAGTGCGGATCGCTCGGAGTTTGCCTCCGAGCTGCTTCGCGTAGTCGCTGGACATTGATCTCCCCGGACGAGATTGCTTCGCGTTCAGTGGTGGGTCACGGGCGATTGCCGACGCCGTTACCGGTGGGTTCGACGTCCGTCTCGTAACTCACTGTGAGGTTACGTAGAGTAAGGTGTTGCGTCAAGCCGAATGGGGCAGTCGTGCGAATGGCCTGCGTCCGGGGTGCGTCGGGCGCGTTAACCCGGTGAAGCGGAATGGTGCAGGTCCGTTTGCCCGCTTGCGCGCTGATAGGATTGCCGAAGCCCGCGCCCGGTCGGCGGGGGCCATCCCAGACATCCTTTAAGGCCCGTCCAGTGAGGCGGGGAAGGAGGTCCGCTTCGGCATGACCACACACCAGGATCCGTCACCCCGAGCACCGCACCAGGTGCTGGACGGCGCGGACATCGCCCGGGTCGTCACCCGGATAGCGCACGAGATCGTCGAGCGCGCCAAGGGCGCGGAGGACGTCGTGCTGCTCGGCATCCACACCCGCGGCGTCCACCTCGCCCGCCGCCTGCGCGACCGGCTGGCCCAGATCACCGGCCGCGAGATCCCGCTCGGCACCCTGGACATCACGATGTACCGGGACGACCTGCGGCTCAAGCCCGCCCGCGCCCTGGAGCACACCGAGATCCCGGCCGGCGGCATCGACGGCAAGCTCGTGATCCTCGTCGACGACGTGCTGTTCTCCGGCCGCACCATCCGCGCCGCGCTCGACGCGCTCGGCGACATCGGCCGCCCGCGCGCCGTCCAGCTGGCCGTCCTGGTCGACCGGGGCCACCGCGAGCTGCCGATCCGCGCCGACTACGTGGGCAAGAACCTGCCCACCTCGCTGCGCGAGGCCGTGCAGGTGCGCCTGGCCGACACCGACGGCGTGGACGCCGTTCTGGTCGGCGACCGCGACCACAACCAGCGCTCGTCGCAGGCCCTGACCGAACCGCACCTTCCGGAGTAGCCCGCGTGATGCGCCACCTCGTCTCCGCCGCCGATCTCACCCGCGACGACGCGCTGCTGATCCTGGACACCGCCGAGGAGCTGGCCCAGCTCTCCGGGCGGGCCGTGAAGAAGCTGCCCACGCTGCGCGGCCGGACCGTCGTCAACCTCTTCTTCGAGGACTCGACCCGCACCAAGACCTCCTTCGAGGTCGCCGAGAAGCGCCTCTCGGCGGACGTCATCAACTTCTCCGCCAAGGGCTCGTCCGTCTCCAAGGGCGAGAGCCTCAAGGACACCGCGCTGACCCTGCAGGCCATGGGTGCCGACGCGGTCGTCATCCGCCACCACGCCTCCGGCGCGCCGGCCCGCCTGGCGCAGTCCGACTGGCTGCACGGCAGTGTCATCAACGCCGGTGACGGCACCCACGAGCACCCCACCCAGGCGCTGCTCGACGCCTTCACCATGCGCCGCCACCTCAACCCGGGCAGTGGCAAGGACCTCGCAGGGCGCCGGGTGACGATCGTCGGCGACGTCCTGCACAGCCGGGTCGCCCGCTCCAACGTCCACCTGCTGACCACCCTCGGCGCCCAGGTCACCTTCGTCGCCCCGCCGACGCTGCTGCCCATCGGCATCGAGAACTGGCCCTGCGAGATCAGCTACGACCTGGAGAGCGTGCTCCCCAAGACGGACGCGCTGATGATGCTCCGGGTGCAGCGCGAGCGGATGAACGCCGCGTTCTTCCCGACCGAGCGGGAGTACAGCCGCCGCTACGGCATGAACGGCCCGCGGATGACCCAGCTGCCCGAGCACGCGATCGTCATGCACCCCGGCCCGATGGTCCGCGGCATGGAGATCACCGCCGAGGTCGCCGACTCGCCGCGCTGCACCGCGGTCGAGCAGGTCGCCAACGGCGTGTCGGTCCGCATGGCCGTGCTGTACCTGCTCCTCGGCGGGGCCGTCTTCGCCGACGGCCCGAACGACGCCGCCCGCACCGAATCCGTGGAGACCGCCAAGTGACCACCTACCTGATCCGCAACGCCCAGATCGCCGGCGGCGCCCCGCAGGACCTCCACCTCGCCGACGGCGTGATCAAGGCGATCGGCACCGGCCTGGCCGTCGAGGCCGACATCGAGATCGACGCCACCGGCCTGATCGTGCTGCCCGGCCTGGTCGACCTGCACACCCACCTGCGCGAGCCCGGCCGCGAGGACGCCGAGACCGTCCTCACCGGCACCCAGGCCGCCGCGATGGGCGGCTTCACCGCCGTGCACGCGATGGCCAACACCACCCCGGTGGCCGACACCGCCGGCGTCGTCGAGCAGGTCTGGCGGCTCGGCCAGGAGGCCGGCTACTGCGACGTGCAGCCGGTCGGCGCCGTCACCGTCGGCCTGGAGGGCAAGAAGCTCGCCGAGCTCGGCGCCATGCACGAGTCCGCCGCCGGCGTCCGGGTCTTCTCCGACGACGGCAAGTGCGTCGACGACGCCGTGCTGATGCGCCGCGCGCTGGAGTACGTCAAGGCCTTCGACGGCGTCGTCGCCCAGCACGCCCAGGAGCCGCGGCTCACCGAGGGCGCGCAGATGAACGAGGGCCAGGTCTCCGGCGAGCTCGGGCTCGGCGGCTGGCCGGCCGTCGCCGAGGAGTCGATCATCGCCCGCGACGTGCTGCTCGCCGCGCACGTCGGCTCCCGGCTGCACGTCTGCCACGTCTCCACGGCCGGCTCGGTCGAGATCATCCGCTGGGCCAAGGCCAAGGGCTGGGACGTCACCGCCGAGGTCACCCCGCACCACCTGCTGCTCACCGACGAGCTGGTCCGCTCGTACGACCCGGTCTACAAGGTGAACCCGCCGCTGCGCACCGCCGCGGACGTCCAGGCGCTGCGCAAGGCGCTGGCCGACGGCACCATCGACGCCGTCGCCACCGACCACGCGCCGCACCCGGCCGAGGACAAGGACTGCGAGTGGGCCGTCGCCGCGATGGGCATGGTCGGCCTGGAGACCGCGCTGTCGGTCGTGCAGCAGACCATGGTCGACACCGGCCTGCTGAACTGGGCGGGCGTCGCCGACCGCATGTCGCACCGCCCGGCCCGGATCGGCCGTCTCGCCGGGCACGGCCGGCCCGTCTCGGTCGGTGAGCCGGCCAACCTGGTGCTGTTCGATCCCGCGTACCGTGGTGCCGTGAACCCGGACAGCTTCGCCACCCGCAGCCGCAACACCCCCTACAAGGGCCTCGACCTGCCCGGACGGGTGCACGCCACCTTCCTGCGCGGCCGGGCCACCGTCCTGGCCGGGGAGCTCGTCGAGCAGGGCGTCGACGCGTGAGTTTCCACCGCACGCCCGCCCCGCTCGCCCCGTTCACCCCGCTGGCCCAGGAACAGGCCAAGGTCCACGACTGGCCCGGGTACATCGGCTGGGCCGTCGGCCTGCTGATCGTGATCGGGCTCGTCTACTGGCTGATGCGCCAGGGCTGGAACTGGCGGCGCACGCTGCAGTCCGGCATCCCGCCGCTGCCCGCCGTGCCGGCCGGCGCCGGCCGGACCATCCTGGAGACCAGCGGCCGGTACCACGGCACCACCACCGCCGGGAACTGGCTCGACCGGGTCGTCGCGCACGGCCTGGGCAACCGCAGCCGCGCCGACCTCATCCTCGGCGAGGACGGCCTGCTGGTGCGCCGCCCCGGCGACGTCGACCTCTGGATCCCGGCCGGGCACCTGACCGGTGCCCGCACGGACTCCGGAATCGCCGGCAAGGTCGTCCCGGCCGGGATCCTCGTCGTCACCTGGACGCACGAGGGCACCGAGCTGGACTCCGGCTTCCGGGCCGACCACCCCGACGAGCACGCCGCCTGGGTCGAGGCGGTCGCTCACCTCGCAACACGTACGAAGACGAAGACGGAAGAGGCCGCGCAATGACCGCACCTGCCCCCACCACGCAGCGCCAACGGCGGGAACGCGTCCCGGCCGTGCTCGTCCTGGAGGACGGCCGGACCTTCCGCGGCCAGGCCTACGGCGCCGTCGGCGAGACCTTCGGCGAGGCGGTCTTCAACACCGGCATGTCCGGCTACCAGGAGACCCTCACCGACCCGTCGTACCACCGCCAGGTGGTCGTGATGACGGCCCCGCAGATCGGCAACACCGGCTGGAACGACGAGGACGACGAGTCCAAGCGGATCTGGGTCGCCGGGTACGTCGTGCGCGACCCCGCCCGGGTCGCCTCCAACTGGCGCTCGCGCCGCTCGCTGGACGACGAGCTCGTCCGCCAGGGCGTCGTCGGCATCAGCGGCATCGACACCCGCGCGCTCACCCGGCACCTGCGCGACCGCGGCGCCATGCGCTGCGGCATCTTCTCCGGCCCGGCGCTCGCCGACCCGGCCGCCCTGCTCGCCCGGGTGCAGCAGTCACCCGAGATGAAGGGCGCCGACCTGTGCGCCGAGGTGGCCACCACCGAGCCGTACATCGTCCCGGCCATCGGTGAGAAGAGGTTCACCGTCGCCGCGCTGGACCTCGGCATCAAGGCGATGACCCCGCAGCGGATGGCCGAGCGCGGCATCGAGGTCCACGTGCTGCCGGCCAACGCCTCCCTGGAGGACGTCTACGCCGTCAACCCGGACGGCGTCTTCTTCTCCAACGGCCCGGGCGACCCGGCCACCGCCGACCAGCAGGTCGCCGTGGCGCAGGGCGTGCTGGAGCGGAAGACCCCGTTCTTCGGGATCTGCTTCGGCAACCAGATCCTGGGCCGCGCCCTCGGCTTCGGCACCTACAAGCTCAAGTACGGCCACCGCGGCATCAACCAGCCGGTGCAGGACCGCACCACCGGCAAGGTCGAGGTGACCGCCCACAACCACGGCTTCGCCGTGAACGCGCCGCTGGACAAGGTGAGCGACACCCCCTACGGGCGGGTCGAGGTCTCCCACGTCTGCCTCAACGACGACGTGGTCGAGGGCCTGCAGGCGCTCGACGTGCCCGCCTTCAGCGTGCAGTACCACCCCGAAGCGGCCGCCGGCCCGCACGACGCCGCCTACCTGTTCGACCGCTTCGTGAAGCTCATGGAGGGCCAGCGTGCCTAAGCGCACTGACATCAAGTCCGTCCTGGTGATCGGGTCCGGCCCGATCGTGATCGGCCAGGCCGCCGAGTTCGACTACTCGGGCACGCAGGCCTGCCGGGTCCTCAAGGCCGAGGGCCTGCGGGTCGTGCTGGTCAACTCCAACCCGGCCACGATCATGACCGACCCGGAGATCGCCGACGCCACCTACGTCGAGCCGATCACTCCGGAGTTCGTCGAGAAGATCATCGCCAAGGAGCGCCCCGACGCGCTGCTGCCGACCCTGGGCGGCCAGACCGCGCTCAACACGGCGATCTCGCTGGACGCCAACGGCGTGCTCGCCAAGTACAACGTCGAGCTGATCGGCGCCAAGGTCGAGTCGATCCACAAGGGCGAGGACCGCGAGCTCTTCAAGGGCGTCGTCGAGGCCGTCAACGCCAAGATCGGCCACGGCGAGTCCGCCCGCTCGGTCATCTGCCACACCATGGACGAGGTGCTGGCCGGCGTCGACACCCTCGGCGGCTACCCCGTCGTCGTGCGCCCCTCCTTCACCATGGGCGGCGCCGGCTCCGGCTTCGCCCACAACGAGGAGGACCTGCGCCGCATCGCCGGCCAGGGCCTGACCCTCTCGCCGACCACCGAGGTGCTCCTGGAGGAGTCCATCCTCGGCTGGAAGGAGTACGAGCTGGAGCTGATGCGCGACAAGAACGACAACGTCGTGGTCGTCTGCTCCATCGAGAACTTCGACCCGATGGGCGTGCACACCGGTGACTCGATCACCGTGGCCCCGTCGATGACGCTCACCGACCGCGAGTACCAGATCCTGCGCGACATCGGCATCGCCGTCATCCGCGAGGTCGGCGTCGACACCGGCGGCTGCAACATCCAGTTCGCGGTCAACCCCGAGGACGGCCGGGTCATCGTCATCGAGATGAACCCGCGCGTGTCCCGCTCCTCGGCGCTCGCCTCCAAGGCCACCGGCTTCCCGATCGCCAAGATCGCCGCCAAGCTGGCCGTCGGCTACACGCTCGACGAGATCCCCAACGACATCACCGAGGAGACCCCGGCCTCCTTCGAGCCGACCCTCGACTACGTCGTCGTCAAGGTGCCGCGCTTCGCGTTCGAGAAGTTCCCGAGCGCCGACGCCACCCTCACCACGACCATGAAGTCCGTCGGCGAGGCCATGGCCCTCGGCCGCAACTTCCCCGAGGCGCTGCAGAAGGCGCTGCGCTCGCTGGAGAAGAAGGGCTCCCAGTTCAGCTGGACCGGCCCCGTGGGCGAGAAGGCCGCGCTGCTGGCCAAGGCGGTCGTGCCGACCGACGGCCGGATCAACACCGTGATGGACGCCATCCGGGCCGGCGCCACCGCGGAGGAGGTGTTCGAGGCCACCAAGATCGACCCGTGGTTCGTCGACCAGCTCTTCCTGCTCGACGAGATCGCCGGCGAGCTCGCCGACGCCGCCGAGCTCACCCCGGACCTGCTGCGCCACGCCAAGCGGCACGGCTTCTCCGACCAGCAGATCGGCGAGATCCGCGGCCTGAAGCCGGACGTCGTCCGCGAGGTGCGCCACGCGCTCGGCATCCGCCCGGTGTTCAAGACCGTCGACACCTGCGCCGCCGAGTTCGCCGCCAAGACCCCGTACTTCTACTCGTCCTACGACGAGGAGAACGAGGTCGCCCCGCGCACCAAGCCCGCGGTGATCATCCTCGGCTCCGGCCCGAACCGCATCGGCCAGGGCATCGAGTTCGACTACTCCTGCGTCCACGCCTCCTTCGCGCTGGCCGAGGCCGGGTACGAGACCGTCATGGTCAACTGCAACCCGGAGACCGTCTCCACCGACTACGACACCTCCGACCGGCTCTACTTCGAGCCGCTCACCCTGGAGGACGTCCTGGAGATCGTCCACGCCGAGCAGCAGGCCGGTCCGCTCGCGGGCGTCATCGTCCAGCTCGGCGGCCAGACCCCGCTCGGCCTCGCCCAGGCGCTCAAGGACAACGGCGTGCCGATCGTCGGCACCCAGCCCGAGGCGATCGACCTCGCCGAGGAGCGCGGCGCCTTCGGCCGCGTCCTGCGCGACGCCGGCCTGCCGGCGCCCAAGCACGGCACCGCCTTCTCCTTCGAGGAGGCCAAGGCGATCGCCGACGAGATCGGCTACCCGGTGCTCGCCCGCCCGTCCTACGTGCTCGGCGGCCGCGGCATGGAGATCGTCTACGACGAGGCCTCCCTCGCCTCCTACCTGGAGCGGCACGCCGGCCTGATCTCCGAGCACCCGGTGCTCATCGACCGCTTCCTCGACGACGCGGTGGAGATCGACGTCGACGCGCTCTACGACGGCACCGAGCTCTACCTCGGCGGCGTCATGGAGCACATCGAGGAGGCCGGCATCCACTCCGGCGACTCCGCCTGCGCGCTGCCCCCGATCACCCTCGGCGGCTACGACATCAAGCGCCTGCGCACCTCCACCGAGGCCATCGCGCGCGGCGTCGGCGTCCGCGGCCTGATCAACATCCAGTTCGCGATGGCCGGCGACATCCTCTACGTCCTGGAGGCCAACCCGCGCGCCTCCCGGACCGTCCCGTTCACCTCCAAGGCCACCGCGGTGCCGCTGGCCAAGGCGGCCGCCCGGGTCTCGCTCGGCGCCACCATCGCCGAGCTGCGCGCCGAGGGCATGCTCCCGGCCGAGGGCGACGGCGGCACGCTGCCCGCCGACGCGCCGATCGCGGTCAAGGAGGCCGTGATGCCGTGGAGCCGCTTCCGCGACGTCCACGGCCGCGGGGTCGACACCGTCCTCGGCCCGGAGATGCGCTCGACCGGTGAGGTCATGGGCATCGACAAGGTCTTCGGCACGGCCTACGCCAAGGCCCAGGCCGGCGCCTACGGCGCGCTGCCGACCAAGGGCAAGGTCTTCGTCTCCGTCGCCAACCGCGACAAGCGCAACCTCGTCTTCCCGGCGCGCGCCCTGGTCAGCCTCGGCTTCGAGGTGCTCGCCACGGCCGGCACCGCCGAGGTGCTCCAGCGCGGCGGCATCCCGTCCACGCTGGTGCGCAAGCACAGCGAGGGCGAGGGCCCGAACGGCGAGAAGACCATCGTCCAGCTGATCCACGACGGCGAGGTCGACCTCATCATCAACACGCCGTACGGCACCGGCGGGCGCCTGGACGGCTACGAGATCCGCACCGCGGCCGTCGCCCGCGCCGTGCCCTGCCTGACCACCGTCCAGGCGATGGGCGCGGCCGTCCAGGGCATCGACCGGCTGCTGCGCGACGAGGTCGGGGTGATGTCGCTCCAGGAGCACGCCGAGCTGATCAACGCCGGCCGCAAGTAGCACCACCGCAGTGGGGGGCACCGAAGCCAGTCGGGTGCCCCCCACTTCCATGCCCGCGATTCGACCTGCCGCGCTGTGAACACCGCTGCTCGCTCCGGGAGTTGACCCCCTTGTACAAGCTTCTGTTCGACCTCGTCTTCAAGAAGATGGGCCCGGAGAAGGCCCACCACCTCGCCTTCTTCTGGATCCGCCTCGCCTCCTCCGTGCCGGGCCTGCGCACCCTCGTCCGGCTGCTGCTCGCCCCGCAGGACCGGGCGCTGCGCACCCGCGCCCTCGGCCTCGACCTGCCCGGCCCGTTCGGGCTCGCGGCCGGCTTCGACAAGAACGGCGTCGGCATCGACGGCCTCGCGATGCTCGGCTTCGACTACGTCGAGATCGGCACCATCACCGGCGAGGCCCAGCCCGGCAACCCGGCGCCGCGGCTGTTCCGCCTGGTCGAGGACCGCGCGCTGATCAACCGGATGGGCTTCAACAACCAGGGCTCGGCCCGGGTCGCCGCCCGCCTCGCCGCCCGCCCGCACACCAGCTCCACCCCGGTGATCGGCGTCAACATCGGCAAGACCAAGGTCGTCGAGGAGGCCGACGCCGTCGCCGACTACGTCAAGTCGACCGAGCGGCTGGCCCGTTACGCCGACTACCTGGTCGTCAACGTCAGCTCGCCGAACACCCCCGGACTGCGCAACCTGCAGGCCGTCGACCACCTGCGCCCGCTGCTCTCCGCCGTCCGCGAGGCCGCCGACCGCACCACCGCGCACCACGTGCCGCTGCTGGTGAAGATCGCCCCGGACCTCGCCGACGAGGACGTCGACGCCGTCGCCGACCTCGCCCTGGAGCTGGGCCTGGACGGCATCATCGCCACCAACACCACGATCGGCCGTGAGGGCCTGCGGGCCGACGCCGCGCGGGTCGAGGAGATCGGCATGGGCGGCCTGTCCGGCGCCCCGCTCAAGGCCCGCGCCCTGGAGGTCCTCCAGCGGCTGCGCGCCCGCACCGGCGGCCGGCTGACGCTCGTGTCGGTCGGCGGCGTGGAGAGCGCCGAGGACGCCTGGCAGCGGATCATCCACGGCGCCGACCTCGTCCAGGGCTACAGCGCCTTCATCTACGAGGGCCCGTTCTGGTGCCGCCGCATCCACAAGGGCCTGTCCGCCCGCGTCCGGGAGGCGGGCTTCCGCAACCTGGCCGCGGCGGTCGGCAGCGCCGTGCGCCCCTCGTGACCCCCCGTACCGCCACTGGAAACCCCGGAGACGACATGACCCTCGCCCCGTTCGGCGCCCGGCTGCGCCAGGCCATGGACACCCGCGGCCAGCTCTGCGTCGGCATCGACCCGCACGCCTCCCTGCTCGCCGCCTGGGGACTCGGCGACGACGTCGCCGGCCTGGAGACCTTCAGCCGCACCGTCGTCGAGGCGCTGGCCGACCGGGTCGCCGTGCTCAAGCCGCAGGCCGCCTTCTTCGAGCGCTTCGGCAGCAAGGGCGTCGCGGTGCTGGAGAGGACCGTCGAGGAGGCCCGCGCGGCCGGTGCGCTGGTCCTGATGGACGCCAAGCGCGGCGACATCGGCTCCACCATGGCCGCCTACGCCGAGGCCTTCCTCGCGCCCGGCAGCCCGCTGTTCTCCGACGCCCTCACCGTCAGCCCCTACCTCGGCTTCGGCTCGCTGCGCCCGGCGCTCGACCTCGCGCGCGAGCACGGCTGCGGGGCGTTCGCGCTGGCGCTCACCTCCAACCCGGAGGGCGCCGAGGTGCAGCGCGCCGTCGGCGCCGGCGGCGAGCCGGTCGCCGCCTCGGTGCTGCGCCAGCTGGCGGCCGAGAACGCCGGGGCCGAGCCGCTCGGCTCGTTCGGCGCGGTGGTCGGCGCGACGCTCGCCGACGCGGGCGTGGACCTCGCGATCAACGGCCCGCTGCTGGCCCCCGGCATCGGCGCCCAGGGCGCGACGATGGCGGACCTGCCGCGGGTGTTCGGCGCCTCGGTGCGCAACGTCGTGCCGAGCGTCAGCCGGGACGTCCTCAAGCACGGCCCGTCGGTGCCGGCGCTGCGCGAGGCGGCCGAGCGGTTCGTGGGGGAGTACGCGGACGCCGTGAAGTAGCGCGGCGCGAAGTGCCGTCCGGGGGCCGGGTGGTAGCCGGCCGGTGACCCTGCGCAGTGTGCGCAGGACCGGGCGGTGCCGCTCCGCCGGGCCTCCGCTTGACGTGAGCGCCGTCACATCGGCGGTGCCAAAGTCTCGCAATCGCGGTCATTTTGCCCCGGAAAGTCCTGGTCGGCCTTGGCTGACCAGGACTTTTCGTGTTCTTTTCCTGACGCGGCGCCGCAATCCGGGTAGTGTCCGGCGATAGGTCATCGAAGAGCCGCGATTCTCGTAGCTCCCGCAGGTCAGGGCCCTGGGGTTCCACTTGCGGAGGTGTCCTGGAGAACCAAACCAGTCATAGCTCAATCCCTTCCTTCCATACCCTGAGGTGAACGGCGTGGCTCTTCCGCCCCTTACCCCTGAACAGCGCACCGCCGCGCTCGCCAAGGCCGCCGAGGCTCGCCGGGAGCGCGCCGAGGTCAAGAACCGGCTCAAGCACTCCGGCGCCTCCCTGCACGAGGTGATCAAGGCCGGCAAGGCCGACAACGACGTCATCGGCAAGATGAAGGTCTCGGCCCTGCTGGAGTCGCTCCCGGGCGTCGGCAAGGTCCGGGCCAAGCAGATCATGGAGCGCCTCGGCATCAGCGAGAGCCGTCGTGTCCGCGGTCTCGGCACGAACCAGATCGCCTCCCTGGAGCGGGAGTTCGGCGGCGGTGCCGCCTGACCGTGCCCCCGTGGTCCCGGGATCGTCCGCGATCCGGGATAATCGGTGCATGAGTGAGCGTCCGCGGCTGACCGTGCTCTCCGGCCCTTCGGGGGTCGGCAAGAGCACGGTCGTCGCTCATATGAGGAAGCAGCACCCCGAGGTCTGGCTCTCGGTGTCGGCGACGACCCGCCACCCGAGGCCCGGCGAGCAGAATGGGGTCCAGTACCACTTCGTCGACAACGACGAGTTCGACAAGCTGATCGCCAACGGCGAGCTCCTGGAGTGGGCCGTCTTCGCCGGCAACCGCTACGGCACCCCGCGCGCGGCGGTGCAGGAGAAGCTGGAGCGCGGCGAGCCCGTCCTGCTGGAGATCGACCTGCAGGGCGCCCGCCAGGTGCGCGAGTCGATGCCGGAGGCCCAGCTGGTGTTCCTGGCTCCGCCGAGCTGGGACGAGCTGGTCCGCCGGCTGACCGGCCGGGGCACCGAGCCGCAGGACGTCATCGAGAAGCGGCTGGAGGCCGCCAAGGTCGAGCTGGCGGCGGAGCCGGAGTTCGACACGACTCTTGTCAACACCTCCGTCGAGCAGGTAGCGGCCGAACTGCTAGCCTTGCTCGGTGTAGGCTGACCTGTCTGTCTTTTCCACCCTTTCGGAAGGTTTTCGCGTGTCCTCTTCCATGACCGCGCCCGAGGGCATCATCAACCCGCCGATCGACGAGCTGCTTGAGGCCACCGACTCCAAGTACAGCCTGGTGATCTACGCCGCCAAGCGGGCGCGTCAGATCAACGCGTACTACTCCCAGCTCGGCGAGGGCCTGCTGGAGTACGTCGGCCCGCTGGTCGACACCCACGTGCACGAGAAGCCGCTGTCGATCGCGCTCCGCGAGATCAACGCCGGCATGCTGACCGCCGAGGCGGTCGAGGGCGCCTGATCCGGTCGACCTCGTAACTCTCCGGAAGGGCCTGGCGGAATCGTTTCCGCCGGGCCCTTCGGCGTTGTGGAGCGGACGGGGCCACGGTGCGGGTGATCGTCGCGGGGCCGTAGGGTGTGCACGTCCCTGGAGTGGAGGAGAGCGGGATCATGAGCGCGACTTCGGACCGGACCGGCGCGGACGCCCCGCGCGTCGTCCTCGGCGTCAGCGGCGGCATCGCGGCCTACAAGGCCTGTGAGCTGCTCCGCCGGTTCACCGAGTCCGGCCACCTGGTCACCGTGGTGCCCACCGCCGCCGCGCTGCACTTCGTCGGCGAGGCCACCTGGGCCGCCCTGTCCGGCCGCCCGGCCGCCACCGAGACCTGGGAGAACGTCCACGAGGTGCCGCACGTGCGGATCGGCCAGCAGGCCGACCTCGTCGTCGTCGCCCCCGCCACCGCGGACCTGATCGCCAAGGCCGCCCACGGCCTCGCCGACGACCTGCTCACCAACACCCTGCTCACCGCGCGCTGTCCGGTCGTGATCGCGCCCGCCATGCACACCGAGATGTGGGAGCACCCGGCCACCCGGGAGAACGTCGCCACGCTGCGCCGCCGCGGCGTCATCGTGCTGGAGCCCGCCGTCGGGCGGCTCACCGGCAAGGACACCGGCAAGGGGCGGCTGCCCGAGCCGGCCGCGGTCTTCGAGGCCTGCCGGGCCGTGCTGCGTCGCGGCGGCGCCGTGCCGACCGACCTGGTCGGGCGCCACGTGGTGGTCTCGGCCGGCGGCACCCGGGAGCCGCTGGACCCGGTGCGCTACCTCGGGAACCGCTCCTCCGGCAAGCAGGGCTACGCGCTGGCCGTGACGGCGGCGGCCCGTGGGGCGCGGGTGACGCTGGTCTCGGCCAACGCGGAACTGCCCGATCCGGCGGGGGTGGACGTCGTGCACGTCTCGACCGCGCTGGAGCTGCGCGAGGCCGCACTGAAGGCGGCGGAGGACGCGGACGCCGTGGTCATGGCCGCGGCGGTGGCCGACTTCCGGCCCGCCGAGTACGTCACCGGCAAGATCAAGAAGGTCGAGGGGGTCGAGCCGGCGCCGGTCGCGCTGGTCCGCAATCCGGACGTCCTGGCCGAGCTGTCCGCCCACCGGACCCGTTCGGGCCAACTGGTCGTGGGTTTCGCGGCGGAGACCGACGACGTGCTCGCGTACGGCCGCGCCAAGCTCGCCCGCAAGGGCTGCGACCTGCTCGTCGTCAACGAGGTCGGCAACGGCAAGGCCTTCGGGACGGACGTCAACGAGGCCGTGGTGCTGGGCTCCGACGGCAGTGAGACGGCCGTTCCGGTGGGTCCCAAGGAGGTGCTCGCGGACGTGGTCTGGGACTTGGTCGTGGAACGGCTGGAAACGGTCGGCAACCGGACAGAAGGCGCTTGAGTCCGGTCGGAGAGCCACTTGATAACGGTCTCGTTTTCCGGAAGCGGGTGACGTTCGACGGAACCTGACCGTTAGACTCCAGGAATCAAGTCTTTCCGGATGTCCCCGGTCCGCCGGGGGCCTTCAGTCAGCAGCCGCTGCAACCCCAGGGAGCGCTGTGTCTCGCCGCCTGTTCACCTCGGAGTCCGTGACCGAGGGACACCCCGACAAGATCGCTGACCAGATCAGCGACACCATCCTCGACGCTCTCCTGCGGGAGGACCCGACCTCCCGGGTCGCCGTGGAGACGCTCATCACCACCGGCCAGGTGCACGTGGCCGGCGAGGTGACGACGAAGGCGTACGCGCCGATCGCCCAGCTCGTCCGGGACAAGATCCTGGAGATCGGTTACGACAGCTCCAAGAAGGGCTTCGACGGCGCCTCCTGCGGCGTGTCGGTGTCCATCGGTGCTCAGTCGCCCGACATCGCGCAGGGCGTCGACACCGCGTACGAGGCTCGGGTCGAGGGCGATGAGGATGACCTCGACAAGCAGGGTGCCGGCGACCAGGGCCTGATGTTCGGCTACGCGTCGGACGAGACCCCCGAGCTCATGCCGCTGCCGATCACCCTGGCGCACCGCCTGTCGCGCCGCCTGACCGAGGTCCGCAAGAACGGGACCATCCCGTACCTGCGCCCCGACGGCAAGACCCAGGTCACCATCGAGTACGACGGCGACAAGGCCGTCCGGCTCGACACCGTGGTCGTCTCCACGCAGCACGCCTCGGACATCGACCTGGAGTCGCTGCTCACCCCGGACATCCGCGAGTTCGTCGTGGAGCCGGAGCTCAAGGCGCTCGCCGAGCAGGGCATCAAGCTCGTGACCGACGGCTACCGGCTGCTGGTCAACCCGACCGGCCGCTTCGAGATCGGCGGCCCGATGGGCGACGCCGGCCTGACCGGCCGCAAGATCATCATCGACACGTACGGCGGCATGGCCCGCCACGGCGGCGGCGCCTTCTCGGGCAAGGACCCGTCCAAGGTGGACCGCTCGGCCGCGTACGCGATGCGCTGGGTCGCCAAGAACATCGTCGCCGCCGGCCTCGCCCGCCGCGCCGAGGTCCAGGTCGCCTACGCGATCGGCAAGGCCGAGCCGGTCGGCCTGTTCGTCGAGACCTTCGGCACCGAGACCGTCCCGGTCCTCGACATCCAGAAGGCCGTCAGCGAGGTCTTCGACCTGCGCCCCGCCGCGATCATCCGCGACCTCGACCTGCTGCGCCCGATCTACTCGCAGACCGCCGCGTACGGCCACTTCGGCCGTGAGCTGCCGGACTTCACCTGGGAGCGCACCGACCGCGTGGACCAGCTGAAGGCCGCCATCGCCGGCTGATCCGTCCGGATTCCCGGAAGCGGGGGCCCCCCCCCCCCCGGGGGGGGGGGCCGGTATGCGGGGGCAGGGCGGGTGGCCATGGAGTTCTGTGGTTAGGATTGAAGCACAAAAAGGGGGTAAAGCAGTGGAGTATAA
>NZ_JBHVPD010000103.1:0-39075 GCF_042887525.1 Kitasatospora sp. NPDC057936 | reverse complement strand
CGATCGCCCGCGACCTCATCCTCTCGTTGGCCGCCCGGAGCTTCCCCGGGCGGCCAACAAGGCACACCTTCGACGCCTTCTAAAACAGGCCCTAGGTCGCCCCGGCAGGTGTGACGGGGCAGGCCCGTCCAACGACGATCCTCCCGACCGTCGAGGCGAGTGCGAGACTCACCCAAGTCATTGCACACCTCAGCGACTTCAGCTTGGCTATCACTGACGTCAGACCGGATCGCAGCGGAAGCTCGCCGCTTCGCGGCTCGGGCTTCGGGATGGCCTTCACCTCCGCCGTGAACGGCGGAGCACTGGCCAAGATCGCTTCAGTAGATCAGGTAGCCGGGGCGGTGCCCCTCGTCCTCGATCTCCCCGGTGGCCTGGACCCGCAGCTTGCGGGACAGCTCCTCCAGGGCGCGCGAGGCCGCGACCTCCTCGCCGATCCTGGCGAGCGGACGGTCGTCCGCGCTCTTCACCGACTCGCCGTGCGCACTGAGGCCCGGGGCCCTCGCGCCGGTCAGCCTCGCCTCGCACGTCGTGTGCACGCCGTCTTCGTCGAAGCTCAGCTCCACGTCCCACTGGTTGTGCATGCCACACCTCCTGGCACCGGCCCCCGTCGCGCCTGTCCCGGTCGGCACGGACGGTGCACCGCGGGCGGCCGCTCACACCAGCGTGCGCCCGCCGCGCCCACCCCGGCAAGCGCGGGGGCCGGCTCCGGGTCCGACCGGCTCCGGCGCCCCCGCGCTGGGCGGGCCTGCGCTGGGCGGCCCTGCGTTGGGCGGTCCCGCATTCGACGGTCGCGCGCTGCATGCCCCCGCGTTGGACGGTTGCGCCTGGGCGGTCCCGCCGTCGAACGGCCCCGTCGGCGCCCCGGCGGTAGGCTGACGGAAGGCGCCGCGACCGCTGCCCGACCCCAGGACCGCCGACGCGGCGCAGGCAGCGATCCGCCGAACGGCGACCGGCAACCGGCGATCGGCGACGTCGGGGCAGCGACACACCGGGTGGTCCCTCCGTGGCGGTCTTCCTCCTCGCTCTGAGCGCCGCCTGCTGCCTGGGCCTCGGGTTCGTCCTCCAGCAGCACGCCGCGCAGCGGGCCCCACGTGCCGACATGCTGCACTGGCGACTGCTGCTGGACCTGATGCGGATGCCCGAATGGCTGCTCGGCACCGGGTTCATGGTCAGCGGACTGATCCTCTCCGCGCTCGCGCTCAACAAGGGCGAGGTGTCGCTCGTCGAACCGCTGCTCGCGACCAACCTCCTGTTCGCCATGGCCCTCTCCCGCATGCTGACCCGTCAGACCCTCGGCCGCTCGGGCTGGGCCGGAGTCCTGCTGCTGGGACTCGGGGTGACGGCGTTCATCGTGGCCGGGCAGCCCTCCGGGGGCGGAGCGCCCGCCGGGGAACTGCGGCACTGGCTGGTGGTCGGCACCGTCGTCGGACTCGTCCTGCTGCTGGTGTCGGCGGCCCGGAAACTGCCGCTCTTCGAGGAGGCGACGCTGCTGGCCCTCGCCGCCGGCCTCCTGTACGGACTGCAGGACGCACTGACCCGCACCACCACCCAACGGCTCGACCACGACGGGCTCTCCGCCGTGCTGCGCACCTGGCAGCCGTACGCCGTGATCGTGGCGGGCGTCATCGGGCTGCTGCTCGTGCAGAGCGCCTTCGAGGCCGCGCCGCTGCGGATGTCCCTGCCCGCGCTCACCGCCGCCCAGCCGATCGCCGGGATCGCCTGCGCGGTCGGCTTCCTCGGCGACCGGCTACGGGTGACCCCGGGCGCACTCGCCTGGGAGTCCCTGGGGCTGGTCGCGATCGTGGTCGGCGTCATCGTGATCGGCCGCCACCGGGCGATGCCCGGCACCGTCCGCGACACCCTGGAGAGCATCGGCGCGCCCCCGGACGACCGCCCCGACGACGGCACGCCGGAGAGCGGCGCCCCCGACGGCAGGATGGACGGCGACGCGAGCATCCGGACGGACGGCGGCGCGAGCAGCACCCCCGACAGCCGGACGGTCGGCCCGACCGGCCGCAACGTGAACGGCCCAGCGGACAACCGGACGGACGACGGCCCGGCGGACGGCCCACCCGACAGCCCACTCGACGGCACGCCCGACGGCCCACGTGACAGCCCACCCGACAGCCCGGCGAATGGTTAGGCAGCCGGATGTGCTGGAGCGCGCAGGCGGACGCGGTGGCCGGTGGGGTCGTCGTGGGCCTCGGCGTCGCGTGCCTGGTCCGCGCCCGCCGTTCCGGCCGCCCGCAGCGGCTGCCGCTCGCCGCGCTCCCGCTCGTGCTGGGCGCGCACCAGCTGCTCGAGGCGGTCGTCTGGCTCGGCACGGACGGCGATCTGCCCGCCGCCCTCGTCGGCTGGGCGCGCACCGCCTGGGCGGCGATCGCCCTGCCGCTCCTGCCCGTGTACGTCCCGGCCGCCGTGTGGTGCGCGAGCACCGAACCGGGCCACCCGGCCGGACCGGACCGCCGTCGCGTGCTGTCGGCCCTCACCCTGCTCGGCACGGTCGTCACCGTCCCGCTCGCCATCGCCGTCGCCGCCCACCCGGTCGTGGCCACCGAGCACGGCCACACCCTGACGTACGGCATCGGCGTGCCGCACCCGGCCGTCCTCCTGGCCGGCTACCTCCTCACCACCGTCGGTTCCCTCCTCATCAGCGGCGACCGCGACCTGCGCCGCCTCGGATTCCTGACCGGCCTGGCCGCCGGCCTCTGCGCCCTGCTCTGGCGGATCGCCTTCCTCTCCACGTGGTGCGCCCTCGCGGCGCTGGTCAGCGTGCTGCTCGTGCACTGGGCGGGCCGCCCTCCGTACGCGCCGACGCCGGGTGGTAGCGGGCGTCCTTCCGGGGCCAGTCGTGCGCGAGGAACGGCGGCCGGTCCACCCGGTCGAAGCACCGCACCAGGAACTCGGTGAACGTCCCCGCGGTCTCGAACCACTCGCCGCACTCACTCCACACGATGATCCGCCAGTCGTCCGGATCCGGTTCCTCGGCGAGGAACCAATACGTGTTGGCCTGTTCGTCGGCCCCCCACAGGACGAGCCCGCCCGCCTCGGGATGGAACGGCCACGGCAAGCGCCCGTAGTCCTCCGGCCCTCGCGGCCACCCGTGTTTCCAGAGCCGCTCGGCCTCCTCTGCGCTCCCCTCCATCGGCCGCTCCAACTGCAGGTACTCGTCGACCGTGCCCGAGCCGTAGAGGTCCAGGAAGGCCTTGTAGTCCGTCGGTAGTCGGAACCCGAGCCAGGCTTCCGAGGCCGCCCAGAGCTCAGGCTGCGCCGACCCCCACGTCGCGGGCTCGCCCAGCAGTTGCCTCAGTTGGCCAAGCGCTCTGCCAGCCATGGCCGCACCCCCTTCCGATTCGTACGAGCCGCATACTGCGCCGCCCCACTGACAGCCCCCAGCCCCTCACCGACGCCTCCCCCTGCCGCACGGCTCCGCCTACCCCCGCGCGGGCTCCGCTGCCCGGTCGGGTTCGTCCGCCACCGCCGGGGCGCGGCCGCGCAGGCGGTCCATCTCACGCCACTCCCGGCGGAGGCCGGCCGCGCCCGTGGTCACGAAGTACAGGACCCCGGACGCGACCAGCACGGGTATCAGCCCGACCAGCGCCACCGTCGCGCCGGCGAGGAGGCCGCCGAGGGGGATCCCGGCCCAGGCGAGGGAGTCGCCGAGGGCATGGACGCGGCCCAGGAGCGGGCGGGGCACCCGCTCGAAGAGCACCGCGCCGAGGATCGGGTTCAGGAAGCCCGAGCCGAAACCCGCCACCGCGAACACCGCCACCACCGTCCACAGCGGGGCGCCGGACGCGAGCACGAGGAAGCGCGGTGCCCCGGCGAGCAGGAAGCCGGCGAAGAAGACGGCGCGGCGCGGCAGCCGGTGGGCGACGCCCGCCGCGATCAGGCTGCCGGCCACCGCCGCGATCCCCATGGCACTGCCGGTGAGGCCGATCGCCGCCGGGCCGTTCCCGGAGTCCTGCGCCCAGACCGGGACCAGCACGGTCGCGAAGCCGGCGTCCAGCAGGTTGGTGATGCCGATCGTCACGATCACGGTGAGCAGCAGCGGTTCGGCGCGCAGGAAGGCGAAGCCCTCGCGGAACATCCGCCAGTACCCGCCGCCGCCCGGTCCGGCCACGCCCGGTTCGACCGCACCCGGTCCGGCAGCACCGGCCCCGGTGGCCGGGGCCGCCGTCCGCCCCATCCCGCGCGGCAGCGCGAGGGCGATGATCAGCGAACCCAGTGCGAACGCCGCCGCGTTGACCACCACGCCTGCCATCGGGCCCGCCATCGCGACGAGCCCTCCGCCGACCGCCGGGCCGAGCGTGGAGGCAAGCCGCTCGGTGACGCCGGAGAGCCCGGTGGCGCGCTCCAGCGGCACCCGCGCGCGGTCCGCCGCCTCCGGCACCATGACGGACTTGGCGAGGTCCCCCGGGCCGCGCATCGCGCCGATCACCGCGACCATGCCCAGCAGCAGCCCGAACGGCAGCAGCCCCAGCGCGTGCAGCAGCGGCACCAGTCCGGCCGCGACGGCACTCACGGCGTCCGTCGTCCAGGAGACGACGCGCGGGCCGAGACGGTCGACCAGGGGCCCGGTCAACGCCTTGACCAGCACGTACGGCGTCATCTCGGCGAAGGCGACCAGACCCGTCATGGTGGCGCTGCCGGTCGTCGCGAGAACGAACCAGGGCAGCGCGACGGCCGACACCCGGGTGCCCGTCAGTGAGACGGCCGATGAGGCCAGCACCCCGACCAGCGGCCGGAGGCTCCGTGCGGGGCCGACGGCGGCGGTGGTCATCCTTGCTCCCCCTCCTGGTCGTCCACCTGGTCGTCCACCTGGTCGGCGTCCGCCGTGGCCTTCGGCTCGGGCAGCACGTGGACGACGACGGCCACCGGCTCGGCGCCCCCGGGCACCGGGCCCTCGGCGTCCAGCCGCCGGTAGCGCGCGACCACGGCGGCCAGGTCGTCGGCCAGTTGCCCGGCCTCCTCCGGCGTGAGGCGGAGCACCAGGTCGCTCAGGTCGACCGCCTTGCGCCACTCGCGCGGCATCGTCTCGAAGGCGTTGAGCGCGCGCTGCCCGGTCAACGTGTGCGCGGCGAGGACGGACCGCAGGTACCCGACGACCGTCTCCGGCTCTTCGTCGGCCTGGTCCTCCCCCGTCCAGACCGTGAGCGTGTGCACCGACCGCCACCACCGCTCGCGCGCGTTGCCGCGCCCCGGATCCTCCTCGACGAAGCCCGCGGCGGCGAGCTGGCGGAGGTGGTAGCTCGTGGCCCCCGAGTTCAGCCCCAGCTGCTCGGCGAGCCTCGTCGCCGTGGACGGGCCCTGCTTGCGCAGCAGCCCGACCAGTTGCATGCGCACGGGGTGGGCCATCGCGCGCATGCCCTTGGCGGTGAGTACGGCGTGCGGGTCGTCACTGTGCATCCAGCCACGGTCATCGGTCATGGCATGAGCGTAGGACCGCAAAGAATTCTTTGCAAAGGGTTTTTTGCGAAGAACTCTTTGCGGTCCACGCGAGGCGCCGCGGACCGGACCGGACTCCACCCCGCGCGTCACCGAACTCCACCGGACGCGTCACTCGTGGGCGACCGCCAGGATCAGGACCACCGTCAGCCCGCCCCCGGGCGTCGTCTCCACCGCGACCCGCCCGCCGGACGACAGCACCAGGCCGTGCAGCGCGGGCCCGACCGGCCCGTCCGGCCGCACGCCCGCGAGCAGCCACTCCCGCGCCTCCGGGAGCTCGCACGCGCCGCGGTCCGCGACCCGGATCTCCACCCGCCCGCGCATCCGCCCGAACCCGCCGGGGCCGCCCCCGGTGCCCGGCCCGAGGCCCGAGCCCAACGCCCCCAGCCCCAGCAGCGCCGGCGCGGCCACCGCCTCCGCCCGCACCAGCACCCGTTCGCCGACCGGGCTGCGCCGGACCGCGTGGTCGACCAGCCCGCCGAGCGCCGCCTCCAGCCGCCGGGCGTCCCCGGCCACCACCGGCAGCCCGGGCGCGACACGGACCGTCACCGCCGCCGACCGCCCGCCGCCGCGGACCACCCGGCGCACCACCTCGGCGACCTGGACGTGCCGCGCCTGCGGCTCGCACCCGGTCTTCCGGTCCGTCCAGCCGAGGCGCACCAGCTCCGGCCGCGAGAGCGTCCGCGGCCCGGCCATCACCCCCGGGTGGAACGTTCCGGCGGCACCGTCCCGGCCGCCCGTGCCCACGCTCCGGGCGCCGCCCGACCGCCCGAATCCGCCCGGCCGCCCGAACGGTCCCGGGCGCCCGAACGCGCCGAACGCCCCGGACCGCCCGAACCCGCCCGGCCGTCCGTGGCCGTCGGAACCGCCGAAGGCACCGAGCACCCGCGCCCCCGACGCGACGTAGCCCCAGAGCTTCCCGCGTGTCATCGCCCTGCCCCTCGCACATCACCGGCGGCCGTCGTCAGCACCGCGACCGGCCGGAGCGGGCCGCTTCCCCGGCCCTCCCGCCCAGCCTGCGCCCCCTCCGCCCGGGTGACAATCGGGCCAGGGGGCGCGAACCGGGCGCATTCCCCCGCCGAGCGGCCGGTCGCGCACCCCCCGACCGGCGGGGAACGGGCAAACCGGCCGAGAAGGGGACAGGCACCGACAGGAGAGCCAGCCGAAAACGGGGCAGGTGCCGACAGGAGAATCAGCCCAGAACGAGGCAGGTACCGACCGGAGAGCCAGAGCAGAACACGGCAGCGAGCGCACCGGGAACGAGACCGGAATCCAGCACAGGCGGGCCGTCGACCCCCCGCCCTAAACTGGCCCCATGCCCCGGCTCAACGACCAGGTGCGGGAGCTGCTCCAGGAGTACGCCGACCTGATCAACATCACCGGCGGGGACGCGTTCCGGGCCCGCGCCTACGAGAAGGCGGCGCGCGCGGTGGGCGGTCACCCGGAGGACGTCGCCGGACTGGACGCCAAGGGCCTCCAGCAGATCCCCGGCGTCGGCAAGTCCACCGCGGAGAAGGTCGCCGAGTACCTCTCCACCGGTCGGATCGGCGCGCTGGAACAGCTGCGCGCCGAAATCCCTTCCGGTGTGCGGGAGATGATGGCCGTCCCCAGCGTCGGCCCGAAGCGTGCCCTCGCCCTCTACCGCGACCTCGGGATCGCGTCCGTCGACGAGCTGGCCGAGGCGATCCGCGGCGACCGGCTCGGCGGCGTGACCGGTTTCGGCGAGCGCAGCGGCGAGAAGATCCTGCACGGCATCGAGTTGATGCGGCAGTCCGGCGGGCGCACCCTGCTGGACGCCGCGACCGAGCTCGCCGAGCAGCTCGTGGCCGCGATCTCCGCCGTGCCCGGCTGCACCCGCTGCGCGTACGCGGGTTCGCTGCGCCGGATGCGCGAGACGGTCGGCGACATCGACGTCCTCGCGACCGCCGAGGACTCCGCCCCGCTGATGGCCGCACTCACCGAACTCCCCTACGTGGCCGAGGTGATAGCGAGCGGGCCGACCAAGACCTCGGTGCTCACCACCGGCGGCGTCCAGGTGGACCTGCGGGTGGTGCCCGAGGAGGACTGGGGTGCGGCGCTCGTCTACTTCACCGGGTCGAAGGCGCACAACATCAAGCTGCGCACGATGGCCGTCCGGGCCGGCCTGAAGCTGTCCGAGTACGGCCTCTTCGAGGTGGGCGGCGAAGCGGAGGGCAAGGCCGACGGCAGGACCAAGGGGAGAGCGGCCGAGGGCGCCAAGGTCGTGTCCGCGACGGAGGACGAGGTGTACGCGGCGCTCGGCCTGCCCTGGATCGCGCCGCCGCTGCGCGAGGACCGGGGCGAGGTCGAGGCGGCACTGCACGGCGAACTCCCGGACCTGGTCCAGGAGTCGGACCTGCGCGGCGACCTCCACACGCACACCGACCTGACCGACGGGCTGGCCACGCTGGAGGAGATGATCGACACCGCCGCCGCCCGCGGCTACGCGTACTACGCCGTCACCGACCACGCGCCCGACCTCGTCATGCAGCGGATGACCGACGAGAAGATGCTCGCCCAGCGCGAGCAGCTGCGCCGACTGGCGGGCCGCCACAAGAAGTTGCGCCTCCTGCACGGCACCGAGCTGAACATCGGCCCGGACGGCGGCGTCGACTGGCCGCCCGAGTTCCTGGCCGGCTTCGACGTGTGCGTGGCCTCGGTGCACTCGCACTTCGGCCTCGACCGCGCCGCCCAGACCCGCCGCCTGGTCCGCGCCTGCGAGAACCCGTACGTGCACGTCATCGGCCACCTCACCACCCGCAGGATCGGGCGGCGCGGCCCGATCGACGTCGACCTGGACGCGGTGTTCGAGGCCGCCGCGCGCACCGGGACGGCGATCGAGATCAACAGCTCCCCGCAGCGCCTGGACCTGCGCGACGAGGACGTGCTGCGGGCGAAGAAGCACGGCGTGCGCTTCAGCATCGACAGCGACGCGCACGCGACGCCGCACCTGGCCTACCCGCGGTTCGGCATCGGCACGGCGCAGCGCGCGTGGCTCACCGCCGAGGACGTCGTCAACACCTGGACGTGGCAACGGCTGAAGCGCTTCCTCCGCAAGGACGCGCTGCGCTGAGAACCGCCGGGCGGCCCCGCCGCACCAGGACCGCCCGGGGAGGTCAGCCGAACGACGCCCCGGGCGAGGCGAGCACGCGCGCCGCGCTGCGGTGTCCGAGCCCGGCGGCCAGGTGGAGGTCGCCGGTGTCCAGGAAGCCGGCGAGGAACCCCGCCGCGAACGCGTCCCCCGCGCCGGTCAGGTCGCGCACGTCGGCCACCGGCGGCACCGCCACCGTGAACGGCGGCTCGCCCGGCACGTCGACGGTGGTCGCGTCGGCGCCCGCCTTGGTGACGACCGTGGTGGCGGCGAGGCAGGCCCGTTCCGGCCCGGGCGTCCCGTCGGCCAGCAGTCCGAGGTAGGCGGACTCGGAGCGGTTGGCGAACACGAAGGTCGGCGCCAACTCGGCCAGCAGGCCGAGGAACCGCTCCCGTCCGAACTGTTCCAGCATGCCCGTCGACGAGGCGTCCACCGAGGTGGTGCCGCCCGCCTGCCGCACCCGGGCGAGCGCGTCGACGGCGCTGCGGCCGACGGGCTCGCCGTCGAAGGAGTAGGCGGGCACGTGCAGGTGGCTCAGGCCGGCCAGCCACGCGTCCGGCACGCGGTCCAGCAGCGTGGCGGCGCCCCGGTCGGGCAGCATGGTGCGCTCGCCGTCGCGGTCGATGAGCACCACGACGCTGCCGGTCCGGCCGCGCCGCTCGACGCGCACGTCCACGCCGTGGCCGGTCAGTTCGGCGACGACGCCGTCGCCGACCGGGTCGTCCCCGACGCAGCCGATGAAGCGGGCCGGGACCTGCCCGGCCGCGAAGCACGCGACGTTGGCGGCGCTGCCGCCGCGCCGGCGGAACACCCGCGCGGCGGAGTCGGTGCCGTGGCGCAGCGGGCCGTCGACCCACACGACGACGTCCTCGACGAGGTCGCCGAGCACCCCCAGCACGGCTCAGGCCTTTCGCGCGGCGGCGAGCGCGGTCGCGATCTCGCCGCCGAGGCGGACGTTGCCGCGGTAGACCTCGACGTTGACCTCCAGGCTGCGGCCCTGCGTGTCGCGCTGGATGAAGTCGAGCAGGAACGGCGTGGACGCGTTGCCGGTGACGCCCCGGCGGTCGGCCTCGGCCCAGGCGCGGGCGAGGATGCCGTCGAGCTCCTCCGGGGGGAGCTGCTCGGCGGGGTCGACCGGGTTGGCGATCAGGACGGCCTGCGGGAGGCCGAGGCCGTCGCGCGCGTCGATGACGCGGGCGGCTTCCTCGGGCGAGTCGACGCGGAAGGCGATCTCGTGGCCGGAGTCGGTGACGTAGAAGCCGGGGTACTTGGTGGTGCGGTAGCCGATGACCGGGATGTTGAAGGTCTCGAAGCGCTCCAGGGTGGCCCGGATGTCGAGGATCGACTTCACTCCGGCGCTGATGACGGTGACCGGGGTGGCGGCCAGCGTGGTCATGTCGGCCGACTCGTCGAAGCTCTCGGAGGCGCCGAAGTGCACGCCGCCGAGGCCGCCGGTGGAGAACACCCGGACGCCCGCGCGGTGGGCGAGGAAGGCGGTGGCGGCGACGGTGGTGCCGCCGTGCCGGCCGAACGCCGCGACCACCGGGAGGTCGCGCAGGCTGACCTTGTCGATGCCGTCCGTGGCGGACAGTTCGGTGATCTGCTCGGTGCTCAGGCCCACCGTCGGCACGCCAGCGTGGACGCCGATGGTCGCCGGGACGACGCCCGCCTCGCGCAGCCGTTCCTCGGCCTCCAGTGCCACGGCGAGGTTGCGGGGGCGCGGCAGGCCGTGGGTGAAGATGGTCGATTCGAGGGCGACGACGGGCGTGCTCTCGGCGACCGCCCGGGCGACCTCGTCGGAGACCCGGATGGCCTCGGGGCTGGGGGTGGCCTCGGAGTTGGGCGCGGTGAGTCCGGTCATGATGGACGCTCTCTGTGACATGCCACTGCGGCGGGGCAAGGTGATGATCAGCGTACGGACGGCTCGGATCGGGATCCAGAATGAGTACTGCCCCTTCCCATAGGCTTTGAACTATGGGTTTGACCTAGGCTTCGGACCATGGGTTTCACCTTGCGTCAGCTGGAGGTCTTCCTCGTCGTCGCCGACACGCTGCACTTCGGCCGGGCCGCCGAGCGGCTGCACGTCTCGCAGCCGACGGTCAGCCAGGAGGTCGCCCGGCTGGAGCGGACGGTCGGCGTCGAGCTGTTCGACCGCAGCCGCCGGTCGGTCCGCCTGACCGAGGCCGGCGAGGTGATGGCCGCCGAGAGCGCCCGGCTGCTCGAACAGGCCGGGGCGCTGCTGGCCCGGGTGCGGCTGCACGAGGAGTCCCGGCTGGGCACCGCCCGGATCGTCGCCTCGCCGAGCGTGGTCAACCGGCTCCTGCCGGCCGTGATCAGCCGGGCCGAACAGGAGCTGCCCGCGCTGGTGGCGGCCGAACTCGCCGTCGACACCGGGCAGGTGTCCGCCACCCTGGCCGCCGAACTCGCCGACATCGGCCTCGGCCGCTTCCTCGCCGAGGTGCCCGGCTACCGGCTGGAACGGATCGCCGACGAGCCGGTCCGGGTGGCGCTCGGCCGCGACCACCCGCTCGCCGGGCGGGACGCCGTCCGGCTCGCCGAACTGCGCGACCTGCCCCTGCTGCTGTGGCCGCGCGAACAGCACCCGCGCTACTACGACCACGTCCTCGGCCTGTGCGCCGACCGCGGCGTGGACCCGCCGGTGCTGGTCAGTCCGCCGCGGATCGTCGGCTCCCGGCTCTACCTGCTCGCCCGCAACCGCGCGTTCTCGCTCGTCCCCGGCTCGATGACCGGCCACCTCACCGGCGACGTCGCCACCGTCCGCCTGGAGGGCCGGGCCACCCTGCCGCTGGAGATGCAGTGGCGCCTCGACGACCGCCGGCCCCGGCTCGCGGCGCTGCGTGACCTGATCCGGCAGGAGGCGGCGGCGCTGGAGGCGGACCGCTGAAGCCGACCCCGCCGAAATGTGCCTTGACGGCCCCGGGAGCACGTTGACGACCCCGCGGGCACCTTGACGGTCACATGCCACCGCCGGAAGGATGCGCGGACCGTCCACCCGGCCCGCGGGCACCACGCCGTGGGCCGCCCGACCCGAGCCCCGAGGACACCCGTTGGCCGTCCGCCCCCTGCTCCGCCGCGCCGCCCGCTTACTCGGCGCCGCCGTCCTGACCCTCACCGCGGCCGTCACCGCCGCCGGCCCCGCGCACGCCGACTTCGGCTCCGGCTACCACGACCCGTACACCGCCGAGAAGCCGCTCACCCGGCCCGACACCCGCTCGTGCACCGTCGAGGTCATGCACGAGCGCGAGTTCCGCAACGGCTACGGCAACCCGCCGGACACCCCGTACGACGCCGCCCTCACCCCGCCCGCCGACTGCGCCGGGCCGTGGTCCGCCGTCGTGCTGGACCTCCACGGCCAGGTCGCCGGGCGGCAGTTCGACCGGATCTTCAGCGTGCGGATCGGCGGCGTCCAGGTGCTGCTGTCCTCCACCCCGGAACCGTCGAAGGACGGCATCCGCTGGAACGTCGAGCACGACGTGACCCGCTACGCGCCGCTGTTCACCGGCGGCCCGCAGCCGTTCAGCTTCGACCTCGCCAACGTCACGGACGCCACCTACACCGGCGTCTACACGATCTCGGCGAGCCTCACCTTCTACACCACCTCCGACCGCTGGCCCGCCCCGCACACCGCGGACCGGCTCCTCACCACCGGCCCGTTCTCGCTCACGCAGGCCACCCCCACCGCCACCCGGGACGTCACCTTCCCGCAGAACCTCGAACGCCTCACCGCCGAGGTCTACACCCGCGGCGGCGGCGCCTGCGAGGAGTTCGCGTACGCCTCCGCGCCCGACGCCTTCGTCAGCGCCAACCCGGGTCTCGGCGCGTGCGGCAAGGGCCCGTTCCGCGAACTGCGGCTCACCGTGGACGGCCGGGTCGCCGGCGCGGTCTGGCCCTACCCGGTGATCTACACCGGCGGCTGGGACCCGCTGCTGTGGCGGCCCGTCCCGGGGATCTTCGCCTTCGACCTGCCCGCCTACCGGCTCGACCTCACCCCGTACGTCGGCCTGCTCCTCGACGGCCGCCCGCACAGCGTCGAGATCACCGTCAACGCCGCCGAGGCGCAGAGCAACGACGCCTGGACCGGCCAGGTCAACCTCTTCGCCGACACCGACCACGGCACCGACCGCACCACCGGACAGCTCACCGACTACCGCGTCGCCCCCGAGGCCGCCGTCACCACCGCCCTCGCCGACCACGGCGGAGGCAGCGGCGACTGGACGGTCGGCGCCGGGCGCCACGACCTCGCGCGCGGCTGGGTGCAGACCTCGCACGGGCGCGTCACCACCGAGGTCCGCGACGACCTCTCCTTCGGCTCGGCCCAGCAACTGCGCGACGGCGGCAACGACGTGACCCTGCACAACGGCACCGACCTCACCCGCTCCACCGCCACCTGGGGCGGCGGCCCGCACCGAACCACCACCGTCCACGAGTCCGAACCGCTCGACGTCACCTACCGCCTCACCCGCGACGCGGCCGGCAACACCGACCAGGTGACCTCGATGGACCTCGGCTACCACCGCGTCGCCACCGCGGCCACCGGCGGCCACGTCACCTCGGTCGCCACCGTCGACCACGCGCTGCGCCCGACCGCCCACCGCCACGACGGCGACCGCACCGTCCGCACCGGAGGCAGCACCGAGGACTACCGCAGCACCGGGCCCGACGGGCCGTACCGGCGGACGATCACCACGGTGGACGGCTGGCCCGTGTCGTAGCGGTCACCCGCCGCGAAAATCGTCCCAATTCGGGCGGAAAAACCCTGGTGCACGGCGCCGGGGAAGCGCATGATGAGAGATGGACCTGCGAGGTAGACGAGGAAGTTCGACCGCAGGAGGCAGTGGCGACAGATCGAGACGGATCAGGGTCTGCCGCTGTGAACTACCTCGGTCGACGATCGAACAACCCACGGCCGGAGGACGCGATGTCCGGAGGCCCCTCCGCCTCGCAGGTTCCGCGCGTCCACGGAGCAGCCCCTCGGCTCCGTGGACCGCTCTTTCACGCCCTCTGCCGACTTCACCGCTGACGACTCACACCTGCCGACTTCACCCCTGCCGGCTCACCCCTGCCGGCTCACCCCTGCCGGCTCACTCCTGCTGACTCACCCCTGCCGGCTCACTCCTACCGGCCGGGCACAGCGAACCCCATCTCCCAGGCGTGCACCGCGATGCCCACCCGGTTCCGCACCCCCAGCTTCCGCTGGATGCTGGCCACGTGCGTCTTCACCGTCCCGGCCGAGATGAACAGCTCCGCGGCGATGTCCGCGTTCGTCCGCCCCGCCGCGACCTGCCCGGCGATCTCCACCTCGCGCTCCGTCAGCGCCACCACCGGCGCCGGACGACCGGCACCCCGGCGCGGCGCCGTCACGTGCCTGAGCAGCCGCACCGTGACCGACGGACTGATCAGGCTCTCGCCCCCGGCCGCCGCCCGCACCGCCTCCGCGAGCAGCGCCGGCCCCGAGCGCTTCAGCAGGAACCCCGACGCGCCGAACTGCAGCGCCGGGTACACGTATTCGTCCAGGTCGAAGGTGGTCAGCACCACGACGTGCACGGACCCCGCGAGCCGCCGGGTCACCTCCAGCCCGTCCATGCGCGGCATCCGGACGTCCACCAGCGCCACGTCCGGCCGCAGCCGCGCGGCCAGCTCGACGGCCGCGACCCCGTCCGCCGCCTCCCCCACGACCTCGATGTCCGGCTGCGCCTCCAGGATCCGCCGCACCCCGCGCCGGACCGCCTCCTGATCGTCCGCGATCAGCGTCCGGATGAGCCGCTCCCCCGGAGCCCCGTTCGTACTCGTCACGCCCGGCAGTCTCCCACGCGGGTGCCGTTGCCGGACGGGCCGGAGTGTTCACGTCGGAAACCCGGCGCGGTTCACCTGCGGACCGTCAGGCTGGCGGGCATGAACGCATCCAGTGGACGTCCCCCCGTCAGCAGGCGCGGTCTCCTGGCCGGCGCCACCGGCCTCGGGCTCGGCGGCGCCGTGTCCCTCTCCGGCGTCGCGGCGACGCCGGCCGCCGCCTCCCCACTGCTGTGGGAACGGCCGGACCGCTCCGGTGCGCCGCGCGTCGCGGGCCTGCACCTCCAGTTCGGCGCGGACGCCTCGCGGGAGGTCGTGGTGTCCTGGCACACCACCGCGTCCGTCGCCAACCCCCGGGTGATGTACGGCACTTCGCACGGCGGCTTCGGCCGCAGCGAGGACGCGTCGACCACCACCTACCGCGACGCCCAGTCCGGCACCGAGGTCCAGGTGCACCACGCCCGGCTGAGCGGCCTGCACCCCGACACGGACTACGTGTACGCGGCCGTCCACGACGGCGCCACCCCGGAGCTCGGCACCGTGCGCACCGCGCCGCGCGGCCGGGCCGCCTTCACCTTCACCAGCTTCGGCGACCAGGGCACCCCCACCCTCGGCAAGCAGACCGCGAACGGCTGGGCCAACGACAACCTCGGCAGCCTCGCCGCCGGCGACACCACCGCCGGGGTCGAGCGCGTCGCGCCGCTGTTCCACCTGGTCAACGGCGACCTCTGCTACGCCAACCTGGCCACCGACCGCGTCCGCACGTGGTCCGACTGGTTCGAGAACAACTCCCGCTCCGCGCGCCACCGCCCCTGGATGCCGGCGGCCGGCAACCACGAGAACGAGAAGGGCAACGGCCCGATCGGCTACGGCGCCTACCAGGCCTACTTCGACCTGCCGTCCTCCGGCTCCGACGACGAACTACGCGGCCTCTGGTACGCGTTCACGGCGGGCGCGGTGCGCGTCATCAGCCTCAACAACGACGACGTCGCCTACCAGGACGCCGGCAACTCCTACGTCCACGGCTACTCCGGCGGCGCCCAGCAGCGCTGGCTGGAACGGGAGTTGGCCGCCGCCGATGCCGACCCGGAGATCGACTGGATCGTCGTCTGCATGCACCAGGTGGTGATCTCCACCGCCGACAAGTTCAACGGCGCCGACCTCGGCATCCGCGAGTCCTGGGTACCGCTGTTCGACCGGTACGGCGTCGACCTCGTCGTCTGCGGCCACGAGCACCACTACGAGCGCTCCCACCCGATCCGCGGCCAGCAGCCCACCGACACCCGCACGCCGATCCCGGTCGCGACCGACACCGGGACGATCGACACCACCCGGGGCACCGTCCACATGGTCATCGGCGGCGGCGGCACCTCCGCCCCCTCGAACCACCTGTTCTTCAGCCCGGCCAAGGCCCGCGTCATCACCGGCGTCGGCGCGGTCGACCCCGCCACCGGCAAGCGCCCGCCGGTGTACGTGATCGAGGACGCGCCGTGGTCCGCCTTCCGCGACGCCGACAACCCGTACGGCTTCGCGGCGTTCGAGGTCGACCCGGGCGAGCGCGGCGGCGACACCAGCATCAACGTCACCTACTACTCCGTCAGCGGCCCGTACGGCGACCTCGTCCCCGTCGACCGCTTCACGCTCACCCGCCCGCGCGGCTCCCGCGGCGGGGGGCGCGAGCTCTGACGGAGCGGGGGCGGGGCCGGACGGATGACGGCGAACAGATAACAGATGACAACTTTCAACATCTGTTATCTGTCATCTGTTTTCTGTTTTCTGTTCGCCGTCATCCGTCAGCCGTCCGCCGTCCCCTCCCGCGCCCAGCACACGCCTCGCTACCGCCCCGGCAGCGTGCACACGACGCGCCAGCCACCCACTCCGTGCGGCCCGGCCGTGAGCACCCCGCCGTGGGCGGCGACCCGCGCCGTGAGGCCGGCCAGACCGGTGCCGCCCGCGCCGGGGCGGCGGCGCAGCAGCCTGCGGCCCCGCCGCGCAGGAGAGCCGCCGTCGTTCGTCACGGAAACCTCGACCTCCGTCCCCACCGCGGCACTCACCCGAACGACCACCGCACCCGCCCCCGGAGCGTGCCGGTGGACGTTCGTCAGCGCCTCCAGCACGACGGCGTACACGGTGGCCCCGGCCTCGGCTGCCAACAGGGCATCCGGGTCCGGCGGCAGGTGGACAGTGGCGCGCGTGCCCCCGGCCGAGTCGAAGCGCGCGACCAGTTCGGGCAGGTCGGCCGGCCCGAACCGGCGCGCTTCCCGGACGGCCTCGCCGGACTGCGGGTCACGCAGCGCACCGACCATCTCGTCCATCGAGTCGAGCGCCCGCAGGCCCGCCTCCTCCAGGCGCCGCAACAGGGCCGCCGTCTCCTCCCCGTCCTGCGGCCCGAGTTGGCCCGCCTGCGCCTCCAGCACGATCCCGGTGATCTCGTGGGCGACGAAGTCGTGGAGCCCGCGGGCGACTTCGAGCCGCTGCTCGCGGCGCGCCCGGTCGACGGCGCGTTCCCGCCGGGCGTCCAGCACGCGCAGGTAGAGGGAGGCCCCGGCCACCCCGAGGGCAGGCAGCAGCGCCAGCAGGAGCGCGATCAGCGACCCCGCCCAACTGCCGTGCGGCATCCGCAGGGTGAAGCGCAGTGGCAGGAGCGCAGCTGCGCACCCGACCGCCGCGCCGACCACGCCGACCCACCGCCCGGGCACCCGTCGCACGACCCGGAACAGCACCGCGAGCAGCGCGAGCCACTCGAACGGCAGCCAGAACGCGGGCAGCCGGTACGGCCCGGAGTACCCGACGTCGAGCAGCAGTGACAGGCCGGCCACGGCCCCCGCACCGGCCGCGAGCGCGATCCGCCCAGCAGGCCACGAAAGCAGCGCGGCCACCGTCACCACCGCCGCCATCACGGCGACGAGCAACGCCGCCCCGTGCTCGCCCGGGTGCGCCAGCACGACGGGCAGCAGCAAAGCCACCCCGGCCATCAGCGCCGGCACACGACGGAACCGGCCGACGCCGGACGGGAGATCGGTACGCACACACGCGAGCCTACGGGCAGCTCTCCCGGGGGATGCCGGGGGATTCGGCCTCCTCCTCCCGATGGAGGCAACTCCACTCCACAGCGGGAGGTTTGGCAGACCCGCACCGAGCAGAGTGGTTCCCGACGCACCTGCCACCGCGTCCCACCCACACACGACCCGCCCACACGCAACCCGCCCACAGGAGGACGGACCATGAACCGCCGCCTCGCCACCGCCGCAGCCGCCTTCTGCCTCCTGGCCGCGACGATCACCGCCGCCGCGCCCGCGAGCGCCACCGCCGGCACGCCCGCCGGCGCGCCCTTCGACACCCACTCCGACGACTTCGGGCCGGTCAGCGTCCACGGGGCCGCCGGGACCGTCCTGACCACCACGTTCACCGGCTTCGAGGGCGACGCCGTGCGGATCGAGGTGGACGCCCACGCCGACGTCAACACCGACCCCCGCACCACCCGCGGGCACTTCCACGTCACCCACGTCCACACCGACGGCCGGCTGGTCGCCGACTTCTCGGGCGACATCACCTGCCTGGGCGTCGGCGGCCGGGAGGCGATCGCGACCGGCGTGGTGACCAGCGGCGAGGCGCCGTGGTTCCCGGGCCGGACGCCGGTGGGCGCGAAGGTGGCGCTCACCGTGCAGGGGAACGGGCGGCACGCGGGCCGGGTCGGCTGGGTGTGGGGCATGTTCGGCGCGCCGGTGTCCGACTGCCAGGGCACGGTAGCGTTCCTCCCCACCACCAGCGGCGGCTTCACCGTGCGGGGCTGAGCCCGCCGGGCCGCCCGACCCAGCTCGGAGGCCCGCCCGATGACCGCCCGCACCACCCCGTCCGGCGACCGGCACGGCGAACGTGCCACACACCCCGTACGTGCCGATCACGCCGCACGCGCCGAACACCCCGAACCCTCCGAACCCTCCGAACCCTCCGAACCCTCCGACCAGGGCGCGGGGTTCACCGGCCACGCAGGGGATGGCCGGTGAACCCCGCGCCCGCCGCCGACCTCCGCCGGCTCGCCGCCGTCGGCCCGTACTTCGCCCTCGGCACGGCCACCTCCGCCGACGACACCCCGCCGCCGGGCTACCGGCCGCTGCGGGAGCTGTACGACGGCGGACCGGACGGACCGCTGGCGGCGCGGGTGCACGTCGTGGCGCGGCGGCTCGGCACCACCGAGCTCCGGGTCGCCGCGTCGATCCTGCACCTGGGCCTGGCCGCGCGGTTCTGGTCGGTCGGCGTGGGCGCGGCCGTCCTGCTCGGGGCGGTGCCGTCACTGGAGGAAGCGTGGATGCGGATCCCCGACCAGGGCCCGATGGACCTGTGGACGCCACAGCGGACACCGCAGGGCCCGTCTGCCACCGGGACGCTCCCGCAGCAACTCCACGACGCCATCGTCGACGGCCAGTTGGAGCCCCTCGCCGCTGCCGTCCGCGCCGTCGTCCCGCTCTCCGCCCGACTGCTGCTCGGCAATTCCGCGTCCGCCCTCGCCGGCACCCTGCGCGTCCTGGACGGTCACGCCCCGGACGCCGCCCGTACGTTGGTCGCCGAGCTGCTGGACCAGCCGCCACTCGCCGGGTCGGGCACACTCCGCACGGGCCCGCACGGCACGGCGTTCCGGCGCCGCAGCTGCTGCCTGTACTACCGCGTGGGCCCGGGCGCCGGCGTGTGCGGGGACTGCTGCTTCACCCGCCCGCCGTCCGCCAAGAGACCCTGAGTCGATAGCGGCCACGGCGACGAGAACGCAGCAGCCCACGCCCGGCTTGTCCAGGGCCGGGCGCGGGCCGTCGATCCCCCGCCCGGTGCCGATGCCCTGGCACCGGGCGAAGTCCTCATCCGTCCACGGTCAGACCGCGACCGCCTCCTCCATCTCCTCCTCGGCCTCGACGTCCGCCTCCTCGCTCCGCGCGGCCTCCAGCGGACGGCGCCCACGCCGCTCGTACAGGGCCGCGGCCACCATGGCCGCCCCGCCGAGCAGGAGCCACACCACCAGCGTCAGGACGTGCCCGCCCAGGCCGGCCCCGCCGTCGAAGTAGAGGATGCTGCGCGCCCCCTCCAGGAAGCCGGAGCCGGTCCAGAAGCCGTGCAGGGTGCCGAAGAAGCCGTTCTGCAGCTCGGGGCGGTAGATGCCGCCGGAGGTCGTGAAGTTGAGCATCACGAACAGGACCATCATCGTGAGCGTGGTCCACTTCTTCAGGAAGGTGTGCAGACCGATGCCGATGAAGACCACACCCGCCGAGTAGAGCCAGCCGAGCGCCCACACCGCCGCCGCGTCGTGGTCGACGACGTGGAACACCGGGCCTGCGGTGACGATCCCGATCACGCTCACGACGAGCGAGACCGCGAGGCCGACGAGCGCCCGGATCCGCATGCCCAGCGCCGCGCCTGCCGCGCCGATCACGGCGACGCTCGCGTACGAGCCGATGCTCAGCGCGACCAGGAGGAAGAACAGTCCCTGGCCGGTCGGGTCGCCCTTGGCGGGTGTCGTGAGGTCGGTGACGTGCAGCGGGACGCCCTGCCGGTCGGTGACTCCGGTGAAGACCGCCGTGGCGGCGACGACCGAGGTGTCCGAGTTGCCCTTGGCGACGATCAGTTCGGGGCTGCGGGCGTCCGGCACGAACGCGCCGACCAGGTCGCGGTCCTTGAGCTGCTGCTCGGCGGCGGCGCGGTCGGGCAGCGTGCGGACGTCGAGGGCGTCCCCGGCCTTCGCGCGGATCGCCTGCGCGAGGCCCTGCGCCTGCGGGGTGGTGCCGACGACGGCGACCTTGAGGTGGTGCGGTTCGGGCTGGTGGAAGGCGCCCTGGTAGGCGAGCGCCATGCCGAGGCACATCAGCAGCGGGGTGATCAGGTGGACGGCGAGGTGCTTGAGCGAGTGCCCCAGGACGGGCGCTGCGGCGGGGTTCCGGGGTGTGCTGCTCATGGCGTTCGTACCGTCCTCCGATGACGCGGTGACACTGTGCTATGTGAAGAGATAAGTGGCACATACAACCAATGAAGGTGGTAAATGCAACCATCTATGGATGTAGCTTACAACTATCCGAGGTCGATCGGAAGCGGGCCCCGAAGCACCCGGACTCACACCAGTTCGAACACCCCGTACCCGAACCCGTCCGCCCGCAGCTCCCCGTCCACGACCCGCACGCCCTGGGCGTCCAGCGCCCGGACTGCCTCCCCCAGCGGCACCGCACCGGGCTCCCGCCGCGGATTGACGGCCACCAGGTACCGCCCCGACCGCGTGTACACCAGCGGGTACCCGGCACACCGCACGTCCACCCCGCCCGACGCACCCAGCCCCGGGTGCGCCCGCCGCAACGCGATCAGCCGCCGGACGGTGTGCAGCAGCGAGGTCGGGTCGGCGCGCTGGGTGAGCACGTCCGGCCGGTGCGGGTCCGGGTCGACGGGCAGGTAGAGCCGCTCGGGTGCGGCGGCGGAGAAGCCGGCCGTCGGGCCGGGCGTCCACTGCATCGGGGTGCGCGAGCCGGCCCGGTTGTAGCGCGGGCCGAGCACGCTGCCCTCGGTGTCGGGCAGGCCCGGCACGTACCGCATGCCGATCTCGTCGCCGTAGTAGACGGCGGGCAGGGTCGGCCAGGTGAGCAGGAACGCGAAGGCGGCGGGCAGTTCCTCGGCGGTGCGCGGACCGGTCGCAAGGCGGGAGAAGTCGTGGTTGGCGGTGGGCAGCACGATGTGGCCGCTGTCCTCGGTGAGCTCGGCGGCCGAGCGCCACGCGTCGAGGAAGACCTGCGGCGTGCCGCGGCCGTCGGCCTCGAAGTAGCACGCGTCCTGGTGCCAGAACTCCTCGACCGTGCCGCCGTTGTTGTTCCAGAGGGATCGCAGCGGGAGGCCGCGGTCGGCGCCGCCGAAGTGGAGGAAGAAGTCGGCGTGGAAGCCGGCCGAGAGGGCGGCGGCCGGGTCGCCCCACTCGGCGAACAGGGCGGCCTGCGGGTGGGTGCGGTCGAGCCAGTCGCGCAGGCCGGTCCAGAGCTTCCCGGTCTCGGTCCGGTCCGGGTCGTCCTTGACGAGCGAGTACGCCATGTCGACGCGGAAGCCCGCCACGCCGAGGCCGAGCCAGTGGGACATGATGTCGCGCAGCGCCGCCCGGTTGGCGCGCGGCCCGTCCGCGTCCACCGGCTGGCGCCAGGGTTCGTCGGAACTCGGGCGCGCATAACCGAAGTTGAGAGCGGGCTGGCAGTCGAAGAAGTTCGGCCGGTAGAAGCCGGGACGGCTGCCGGGCGAGGCGACGAAGCCGTCCGTCTGCCGGTCGGACCAGATGTAGCGATGGTCGGCCGGGTCGTCGACGGCGGCCAGGAACCAGGGGTGGCGGTCGGAGGTGTGGCCGGCGACCAGGTCGAACAGTATCCGGATGCCCTTGCGGCGGGCGGCCTCGACCAGGGCGACCAGGCCGTCGGTGCTGCCGTAGCGCGGGGCGGGGGTGAAGTAGTCGGTGATGTCGTAGCCGGCGTCGCGGAACGGCGAGGCGAAGCAGGGGTTGAGCCAGACCGTGTCGACGCCGAGCCAGGAGAGGTGGTCGAGGTGCTCGGCGATGCCGCCGAAGTCGCCGATGCCGTCGCCGTCGGAGTCGGCGAAGCTCTGGGGGTAGATCTGGTAGAGGACGGCGTCGGCCAGCCAGTCGGGGCCGGGGCGGGTCGAGGTCATGGGCTGGGTCCTCCTGCCGGGTCCGGGGCCGGGTCCCCCGATTCTCGCGCAATCCCGCCCGCCCCGACAGTGCGCCGCACCAGCGCGCCGACCTCGCGACCGGGACCCCGGCGGCGAGCCCACCGCGCGCCCCGCCCTACCGTCCGCAGGCCTGCGTGAACGCCCGGGCCCGGCGCGTGATCTCCGCCCAGTCCCCCGCCGCGACGGCGTCCGGCGGCACCACGTCCGTGCCCGCGCAGACCGCGAACGCACCGTGGGCGAGGAACGCGGCGGCGTTGCCCGCGTTCACCCCGCCCGAGGCGACCAGCGGGACGTCCGGGTACGGGCCGAGCAGGTCCTTGAAGTAGCCGGGCCCGAACGCCTTCGCCGGGAAGATCTTGACGGCCGCCGCGCCCAGGTCGACCGCGTGGGCCACCTCGGTCGGGGTGAGCGCGCCGAGCACCACCGGCACCCCGGCGGCGTGCGCGGCGGCGGCCACCTCGGGCCGGCAGCCGGGGGTGACGAGGAACGACGCCCCGGCCGCGACCCCGCGTTCGGCCTGCTCCGCGGTCAGGACGGTCCCCACTCCGACCCGCCACCCGGCCTTGGAGGCGGCGGACAGGCACTCCGTCACATTCGGTGTGGTGTACGTGAATTCGGTCCAGGTGATGCCACCGTCGGCGAGCGCGGCGCACAGCGCGGCGGCATCCGGGATCCGCGGCGCGCGGACCACGGCGAGGACCCGGTCGTCGCTCAGAGCGGAGAGGGGGGAAGGCGCGGGGGAGGTCACAGGGCTCGGGCTCCTCGATCGGTGCGGCGCAGGGCCCGCCCGGGCCTGGCGCCCGTGGTGCGGCCCTGCCGGACGACGGCGGTGCCGTTGACGTAGACGTGCTCGATGCCTTCGGCGGGCAGCCGGGGCTGCTCGAAGGTGGCGGCGTCGCGGACCCGCTCGGGGTCGAAGAGCACCAGGTCCGCGTGGTAGCCGGGCGCGATCCGGCCGCGCCGGTGCAGCCCGAGCCTGGCGGCGGGCCGCCCGGTCATCCGGGCCACCGCCTCCTCCAGTGTGAGCACGCCCAACTCCCGGCCGTAGTGGCCGAGGTAGCGCGGGAACGTGCCCCAGGCTCGCGGGTGCGGACGGGCGCCGACCAGCAACCCGTCGCTGCCCGCGGTGTGCGCGGGGTGGCGCATGATCGCCCGGACGTTCTCCTCGTGGCCGACGTGCTGGAGGATCGTCGTGGCCAGTTCGTCCCGCCGCAACAGGTCGAGGAAGACGTCCGTGCCGCCGCTCCCCCGTTCGGCGGCGAGATCGGCGACCGTCCGGCCGACCGCGTCCGCCAGTTCGGCCGAGCGGACGCCCGAGACCTGGATCGTCGCCCAGTCCGTGACCACGCCGTGGCAGCCGTCGCTGCCCGTCTCCTCCACCGCGTGCCGGATCCGCTCGCACGCCGCCGGGTCGGCGAGCCGGGCGAGGGTCGCGGCCGGGCCGCCCTCGGTGGCCCAACTCGGCAGCAGGGCCGCCAGGGTGGTGGATCCCGGCAGGTACGGATAGCTGTCCAGGGTGAGGTCCACGCCGTCGGCGAGCGCCGCGTCGACGAGGTCCAGCAGTTCCCCGGCCCGGCCCGCGTTGACGCCGAAGTTCATCGTCGCGTGGGTCAGGTGCAGTCCGCACCCGCTCCGCCGGGAGATCTCCACCATCTCCGCGTACCCCTCCAACGCACCCGCACCGTAGGAACGTTGGTGCGGCGCGTGGAAACCTCCGTAGGCCGCGACCACCGTGCACAGGTCGACCAGCTCGGCGGTGTCCGCGTACGTCCCGGGCGTGTAGCTCAGCCCGCTGGACATGCCGACCGCCCCGGCCAGCAGCCCGCGCGCCAACTCCTGGCGCATCCGGTCGAGTTCGAGCGGGGTCGGCGCGCGGTCGGCCCAGCCCATGGCGAGCATGCGCAGCGAGCCGTGCGGGACGAGGTAGCACGCGTTGACGGCGGCCCGGGTGCGGTCGAGGCGGTCCAGGTAGCCGCCGACGTCGCGCCAGTCCCAGTCGAGGTCCGCCGGATCGCCGTTCCAGCCCGCGAGTTGGCGGCGTAGCGCGGGCAGGGTGGTGTCGTCCACCGGGGCGTACGACAGTCCGTCCTGCCCGAGGACCTCGCAGGTGACGCCCTGGGTGACCTTGGCCGGGTGCTCGGGTTCGAGCAGCAGGGCGAGGTCGGAGTGGGCGTGCATGTCGATGAACCCGGGGGCGAGGACGAGCCCGTCGGCGTCCACGACGCGCCCGCCGTCCGGCCCGGCCCCGATCCCGGTGATCAGCCCGTCGGCGATCCGGACGTCGGACCGGTAGCGCTCCGCGCCGGTGCCGTCGACGACGGTCGCGCCACGGAAGACGACCGCCCCGCCTGGCTCCCCGCCCTCGCCCTGGTTCATCAGAAGAACGTCCTGACCAGCCCGGTGACCTTGGGCTCGGCCGCGTCCGCGGAGTCCAGCACGGGGATCGCGGTCCACTTGTCGAAGGCGGTGCACGGGTGGGATACGCCGAGGCGCAGCACCGCACCGACGGGTGCGAGGTCGCCGGCGTCCCGCAGGAACGCGTGCTGGTCGTTGAGCGCGGTGATCCGGGCCACTGTGTCGGTCAATCCGGTGCCCCCGCGTACGAGTTGCGGCTCCGGCATGCCCTCGTCGAAGGGCAGGTCGCGCTTTCCGGCGTCCAGCAGGGCGAGTTGCGCTTCGGGCCGGGAGACCACGCGCGCCCAGCCGTGCAGGGCACCCCGGAAGGGAGCGTCCCCGGCGCCCCGGACGAGCGGCGAGATGCCGCGGTAGAAGCCGTCGTCGTGCGCGACGTAGGCGCCCGAGCGCAGCACGGTCAACGCGTCCGGCAGCGCGGCCAACTCCTCGACCACCAGGTCGAAGTAGGCGCTGCCGCCGGCCGAGACGATCGGCGGCGCGTCGTCGGGGTAGGCGCGGGCGAGCCGCCCGTGCAGGTCGGCGAGCGCCTTGAGGTAGCCGCGGACGGTGGCGAGCTTCTCGGCCGTCGCATCGTGGGCGAGCGCTCCCTCGTACCCGCCGACGCCGGCCAGCCGCAGGGTCGGGGCACGCAGGACGGCGGCGGCGACCTCGAAGGCCGCGTCGACGCCGCGGGCGCCGGTCCGCCCACCGGGGCCGCCGAGTTCGACGAGCACCTCGACGGGCCGCTCGGCCCCGGCGGCACGCAGCGCCTCGTCCATCAGCTGGACGCTCTCGACGCCGTCCACCCAGGAGACGAAGCCGAACTCCGGGTCGGCGTCGAGTTCACCGGCGAGCCAGCGCAGTCCGACCGGGTCGAGCAGGGTGTTGGCGAGCAGGATCCGCTGGACGCCGAAGGCGCGGGCGACGCGGACCTGGGGCAGGTTGGCGAGGGTGATGCCGTGGCTGCCGGTGTCCAGCTGCGCCTTCCAGAGGGCGGGCGCCATCGTGGTCTTGCCGTGCGGGGCGAGGGCGACACCCGCCTTGGCGCACCAGTCGGCCATGGTGCGCAGGTTGTGGTCGAGGGCGGCGGCGTCGAGGGTGAGCAGCGGGGTGCCGAGCCCACTCAGGGTGGGCCCGGTGGCCAGCCAGTCCCGGACGGTACGGCCGTGCCCGTCGGCCGGGACCGCCTTGAACCGCCAGTCCAGCACCTCGTCGGCGAGCGCCGCGACCGCGGCGGCGTCGATGCCGGGACCGGTGCCGGCGCAGGCGAATGCGCCGCGTGCGAAGGTCTGCCCCACTGTCTTCCTCCATCAGCCAGGTTGCAACATGCGCAACAAGGGTTGCACATGCTGGCATCACGGTTCTAGCATCGGCGCCGGACCACGGTCAACGGAACCGCCCCCGGACCACGGTGAGCGGAACCGACCTCAGCCGTCGAAAGCCGTCGAAAGCCGTCGAAGGCCGTCGAAAGCCGTCGGAGCCGGTCCGATGCCGCCGCCCCGGGCACAGTCGCAGACGAGGAGCCCAGCAGATGCCGCCACAGGACACCCCGGGCCCGGCGCGCCCCGGCCCGCCGGCCGCCGTCTGCGTGGGCGAGTCGATGGCCGTCCTGCTGCCGGACCGCCCGGGCCCGCTGGAGGCGGTGGACACCTTCCGGCTGTCGGTCGGCGGCGCGGAGTCCAACGTCGCCGGGGCCCTCGCCGCGCTCGGCGTGCCCACCGCGTGGATCAGCCGGGTCGGCGACGACGGCTTCGGCCGCCGCCTGGTCGCCGAGGTGGCCGCCCGCGGGGTCGACGTCTCGGCCGTCGCGGTGGACCCGCACCGGCCGACGGGCCTCTACCTCAAGGAGGTCGGCGGATCCACCGGCCACCACCACGACCTCGGCCCGGGCCGCAGCCGCCTGCACTACCACCGCCGCGGCTCGGCCGCCGCCGCACTCTCCCCCGCCCTGCTGGACGATCCGACGGCCGCCCGCCTGCTGGCCGGCGCCCGGCTGCTGCACCTGTCCGGCATCACGGCCGCGCTCTCCGACGACTGCCTCGCCCTCCTGCGCGCCCTGCTCGTCGGCCCACGCCCGAGCCACCCGGACACCCCGACGAGCCCGAACAACCCCACGAGCCCGACGCGCCCGACCAACCCGACGAGCCCGGACACCCCGAAGACCCCGAACGCCCGCACGAGCCCCCGCCGTCTGGTGAGCTTCGACCTCAACTGGCGCCCCGCACTATGGCGCGACCGCGACCCGGCCGTCCTGCCACCGCTTCTCGACGCCGCCGACGTCCTGCTGCTCGGCGCCGACGAGGCCGAGGCCGCGTTCGGCACCGGCGACCCGGCCGTCCTGCGCCGCCGCTTCCCGTCGCCCGCCACCATCGTCGTCAAGGACGCCGCCCGGGCCGTCACCGCGCTCGGCCGGGACGGCTCCGCCGTCACCGAACCCGCCCTCGCCGTCGAGGTCGTCGAGGCCACCGGCGCGGGCGACGCCTTCGCGGCCGGCTACCTCGCCGGCACGCTCCGCGGCCTGGACCAGCGCCGCCGGCTGCGCCTCGGCCACCTGAGCGCGGCCTGCGCGCTCACCGCCCACGGCGACCAGGCCGAGCTGCCGCCCGCGCCCGTCGTCGCCGCCCTGCTCGACGCCGCCCCCGCCGCCTGGGCCGCCACCCGCGTCACGGCGAGCGCCATCAGCAGCCCCGCGCTCGACTCCCGGGCGAGCCGGACCGCACCGGACCGGACCACCCCGGACCCGACCACCCCGGACCGGAGCCGGACCACCCCGAGCGGAGCCCGATGAGCCAGACCGTCAGCCGCGCCCTGCGCATCCTCGCCGAGCTCGGCGAGGGCGAGCGCTCCCTCGACCAGCTGGCCGAGGTGCTCGGCGTGCACAAGACGACCGTGCTGCGGCTGCTCCAGAGCCTCGAAGCGGAACGGTTCGTCTACCGCGACGCCGGCTACCGCTACCACCTGGGCGCCGGCCTGTTCGCCCTGTCCGGCCTCGCCCTGGAGCAGCGCGGCATCCGCCGCATCGCCGCCCCGCACCTGGCCGAGCTGAACGCCGCCACCGGCCAGACCGTCCACCTGGCCGCGTACGAGGGCGGTGAGGTCGTCTACATCGACAAGTTCGACTCCCGCCACCCGGTCAGGATGTACTCCCGGATCGGCCTGCGCGCCGCGCTGCACAGCGCCGCCGTCTCCAAGGTGCTGCTCGCGGACCTGCCGCTGCCCGAGCGGCGCCGGGTCGTGGCGGGCGTCGACTTCACCCCGCACACGGCCAACACCCTCACGTCGCCCGAGGCGCTGCTCGCCGAGCTGGAGCGGGTGGCCGCGCAGGGCTGGGCGCAGGACCACGCGGAGCACGAGGCCTTCATCAACTGCGTGGCCGCGCCGGTCCGGGACGCGAGCGGACGGGTCGTCGCCGCCGCGTCGATCTCGGTGCCGGACGTCCTCCTCTCGTACGAGCAAGTGCTGGACCTGCTACCGCAGTTGCTCGCCACCACCCGCGCCATCTCGGCCGACTGCGGTCGACCGGAACAGATCTGACACTTCGTCAAAAGGATGAGCAAAGGATGAGCATGAGCGACAAGACCGAGATCCGCACCGACGGCGCCCCCGCCCCGGCCTGGCTGTTCTCCCAGGGCGTGCGCAAGGGCCCGATCCTCCAGGTCTCCGGCCAGGGCCCGCAGGACCCCGCCACCGGCGAGTACCTGTACCACGGGGACGTGAAGGCGCAGACCCGGCGGACGCTGGAGAACGTCAAGGCGATCGTGGAGGCCGGCGGGGCGAGCATCGAGGACGTCGTGATGTTCCGCGTCTACCTCACCAAGCGCGCCGACTTCGCGCCGATGAACGAGGTCTACGGAGAGTTCATCGCGGAGAACATCAAGCCCGGCGGCGTGAAGCCCTGCCGCACCACGATCTTCGTCGAGCTGCCGCAGGAGCCGATGCTGGTCGAGATCGACGCACAGGCCGTCGTCTCCTGACGCGCCGCGGAAGAAGTGGCCGACGGCCGGGGCTCGGACGCTTCACGCGGTCCGGGCCCGCCGCTTGCCACCGGCGCCCGCCACCCTTAGGTTAGGCTCACCTAACCAAGAGGAGGTCCGCATGGCCACCGCGCGCCAGCACCCCGCCGACGAGGCCGCCGAGCCCACCACCGCCGAGCGGGTCCACAGCCTGCTCACGGCCACCGCGTCGCTCACCGTCCGCGCCCTCGGCGAGCACCACGACCTCGCCAGCCCGGTGGCGGTCCACGGCTCCCGGCTCCGGCTGCGCGCGCCCATCGACGCCCCGCTGACCCTCGCCGCCGTCGACGCACCCGACGGCCTCGCCGTCGTCCTCGACGTCACCGACGTCTCCCCCGTCGCCGTCCGCGACCGGGTCCGCGGCCGCCTCTCGCTCGCCGGCCGGCTGCGCCTGGCGCACCTCGCCGACGACGGCCTCAGCGTTCACCTGCGCGTCGACGCCGCCCACGCCGTCCTGTCCACCCCGTACGGCACCGGCGCCGTCACCGCCGCCGAACTCGCCCTCGTCACCGCGGACCCGCTCGCCCGCACCGAGGCCGGCCTGCTCACCCACCTCGCCGACGACCACGCCGACGCGCTCGCCGTCCTCACCCGGCTGCTCGACCCCGCACTCCTCGCCGGCCGCCCCGCCGTGCGCCCGCTCGCCCTCGACCGCTACGGCCTGGTACTGCGCCTGGATCACCCGCACGGCCACCGCGACGTCCGCCTGGTCTTCCCCGAACCGGCCACCGACACCGAGGACTTCGGCCACCGCATGCACGACCTGCTGGCCGCCGCCCAGCACGCGCTGCCCGCCCACCGCACCTGAGAACCGTCAACCCCAAAAAACCTGACGGACCGTCAATCACGTTCCGCCGCATCCTCCAACACGATCCGCCCCATCCGCGCGTAGAGCTCCGGCCGCCGCCACCGCATGACGAGCGCCAGCACGATCCCGCCCGCGAAGGCACCGATCACCAGGTACGGGATCAGCCGGAACAGGAGCGTCCCGGCGGCCGCGCCCGCCGCGGTGCCCCGGTTCACCACCAGCAGCGCAACCACCCCCGCCATCGCCACCCCGCCCGCCACCGGCGCCGTCAGCGTCCGGAACCAGTGCCTGGTCTCCGGGTGCCTCCCCAGCACGTGGAAGTACCCCACCACGGCGAACGAGCAGAGCGTCTGCACGATCAGGATCGCCATCGTCCCGAGCAACGCCAGCAGCGTGTACAGGTGCAGGTACGGATCCATACCGGCCGCCAGGAAGGCGAGCACCAGCCCCGCCGCGATCCCCGACTGCACCACCGAGGCGACGTGCGGCGAACCGTGCCGCGGGTGCGTGCGCCCGAGCGCCGGGTGCAGGAAGCGCTCCCGCCCGATCGCGTACAGGTACCGCGCCGCGCACTGGTGGAAGGCCATCGCGCACGCGAACGACCCGGTGACGACCAGCCATTGGAACACCCGCACCGCCCACGCCCCGAGGTGCGCGCCCAGAGGGTCGAAGAACAGGCTGTTCCCGTCCTTGCCCGGCACCGCACCGCTCGCCACCGCGACCGCGTGCTCCACCCCGTTGCCGGACACGATCATCCAGGACACGAACACGTAGAACAGCCCGACCCCGACCACCGACGCCAGCGTCGCCCGCGGCACCACCCGCTTCGGATCGCGTGACTCCTCCCCGTACATCGCCGTCGACTCGAACCCCACCCACGACGTGAACGCGAAGAACAGCCCGAGCCCGGCCGCCGCGGCGCCCGAACCCCCCACCCCCTTCAGCGCGTTCAGCGGATTCACCGCCTCGCCGACGATCCCGTCCGGCCCGCCGCCAGCCGCCAGCACCGCGAGCGACACCGCCCCCAGCACCCCGACCTCCAGCACCAGCGCCACCCCGAGCACCCGCGCGGTCAGGTGCAGGTCGAACCAGGCCATCACCCCGATCACCAGCAGCCCGGCCGCCGCGTACCACCCCCACCCGAGGTCCACGCCCAGCTGCGCCCGCACCAGCCCACGCAGCGCGTACGCGAAGAAACCGACGACGGAGGCCTCGAAGGCGACGTACGCGAGCAGCGCGAGCAGCCCGGCCGCCATCCCCACCACGCGTCCGAGCCCGTGCGAGACGTACCCGTAGAACGCGCCGGCCGCGGTGATGTGCCGGGCCATCGCCACGTACCCGACCGAGAACACGGTGAGCACGAGCGTCGCCACCACGTACGCGGCGGGCGCGTCGGCCCCGTTGCCCTGCCCGACGACGATGGGCAGGTTCCCGGTCATCGCGGTGATCGGAGCGGCGGTGGCGACCGCCATGAACACCACCCCCACGAGCCCCACCGACCCCGGCTTCAGCCGGTCGACCCCACGCTCCACCGCCCGCCCGCCGCTCTGGACCGCCATCCGCCCGCCTCCGACCACCGCACCCGACCACCGCACCCGACCGGCGCCATCGCAGCACGCCGAAGGCCCGCACGCCGAACAAATCGTCAACGAACGACCATTCCGGCCACTCCACCGGACGCAGTCTTGATCTCCACGTCAGCCGGCTCTCATCGCCGTCTCACGGTCGCGGTGGATCGTGGCCCGACGATGGACGAACACCCGGGGGAATGGGAGCCATGACGGCAGAGGACAAGGAAAGACCGGGTAGGGAGAGACCGGGCACGGCCCACTGGTTCGGCCGGATGACGCTCCGCGGCCGGCTCGCACTCTTCACCGCGGCCGCGGTCTCGCTGGCGGTCGTGGCCTGCGCGGTGGCCGGCTGGTTCGTCGCGCGCGACGAGATGGTCAACCAGGTCGACCAGACGCTGTCGCACGCGTGGATGCCGGGCGACCGGCCGCCGAGCGGCGCGCAGATCAAGGCGCTGAACGACTGGTGCAACGGCGCGGCCGGGCAGCCCTGGATGCCCAGGGGGGACACCGTCCCCACGGTGATCGTCGCCGACGGCACCTCCTGTCCGCAGAAGGACCCCCGCGCCGTGGTCGCCACCCCGGACGACCTGCCCGTCGCGCAGAGCGGGAGCAGCGGCCCGCACGCCGCCTCGCTGTTCCGCGACGGCCGCACCGTGGACGGCACCCCGGTGCGGGTCTACGTGGTCAGCTTCGGCCCGGTGATGTTCGACAACGCCGCCTCCACCGCCGCCGTGGCGCTCGCCCAGCCGCTCGAACCGGTGCAGGACGCGCTCACCGAGCTCGCCCTGATCACCGCCGGCGCCGCGGCCGTCGTCATCGCGCTCGCCGCCGCGGGCGCCCTGTGGATCGCCCGCACCGCCCTGCGCCCGGTCGACCGCCTCACCCGCGCGGCCCAGCACATCGCCCGCACCCAGGAGCCGGGCGTGACGATCGAGGTCTCCGGCCACGACGAGATCGCCCGCTTCGGCGAGGCCTTCAACGCGATGAGCACCGCCCTCGCCGGTTCGCTGGACAGCCAGACCCGGCTGATCGCCGACGCCGGCCACGAACTGCGCACCCCGCTGGCCTCCATGCGCACCAACGTCGACCTGCTCATCCGCAGCCAGGAGTCCGGCCGCCCGCTGCCCGAGGCGACGCTCACCCGGATCCTCGGCAACATGAAGGCGCAGATGACGGAACTCTCCACCCTCATCGGCGACCTGCTCGAACTGTCCCGCCCCGCCGACGCCCGCGGCGCGAAGCCACTGCCCGTCGTCGCCCTGCACGACATCGCCGCCCGGGCCGTCGAACGGGCCGAACTGCGCGGCCCCGGCCTGGTGTTCGGCGCCGACCTGACGCCCTGGTACGTACGCGCCGATCCGCACGCGCTGGAGCGCGCGGTGATCAACCTGCTGGACAACGCGGTGAAGTTCAGCCCGCCCGGCGGCCGGATCGGCGTCTCGCTGGCGGACGGCGAACTCGCCGTCCGCGACGAGGGCCCCGGCATCGCCGCCGAGGACCTCCCGCACGTCTTCGACCGCTTCTGGCGCTCCCCGTCCGCCCGCCAACTGCCGGGATCCGGCCTGGGGCTGGCGATCGTCGCCCGCACGGTCCGCGCGGCCGGCGGCGAGGTCGCGCTCGCACCGGCCGGCCCGGACGGCGGCACCGTCGCGACCGTCCGGCTGCCGGGCGCGGCCACACCGCCGCCGGAGACGCCCCCGCCGGCCGGCGCCGGCCGGAGCTGAGGCCCGCGACGAGAACGGGGGGCGGGAAAACAGCGACCGGCCCGGCCCACGAGGAGTCCTCGTGGGCCGGGCCGGTCTGGGCGTGTCCCGCGCCCATGTCCGCCGGTGCGGCGATCACCCGGTCGAGCGGTCACCCGACATGACCATCCCGGACGATCGTTTCGCCCCGCACCTACGGTGGTCCGTCATCCCCGAAGGGGGGAGCTCAGAGCGCGACGCCGTGCGCCCGGAGGTAGGCGACCGGGTCGATGTCCGAGCCGTACTCCGGCCCGGTGCGGATCTCGAAGTGCAGGTGCGGGCCGGTCACGTTGCCGGTGGCACCGGACAGGCCGAGCTGCTGGCCGACGGTCACGGACTGGCCGACCGTCACGCCGATCGAGGACAGGTGCGCGTACTGCGCGTACTTGCCGTCGGCGAGCTGGATCTCGACCTCGTTGCCGTAGGCACCACCGTTGTCGGCCTTCACCACGACGCCGTTGGCGACGGCGCGCACCGGGGTGCCGGTGGAGGCGACGAAGTCCTGGCCGGTGTGGTGGCCGGAGGCCCACATCGCGCCGGCGACGCCGTAGGCCTCGCCGAGCACCGGGTTGGCGAGCGGGGCGACGTAGCCGGAGGCGGCGGCGACCGGAGCGGCGGCCGGAGCCTGCGCGGGCTGGGCCACGGTGGCCTGGACCTGCACCTGGGCACCCGGGGTGGTGGCCTCGGTCTGGACCTGCACCTGCGGCTTGGCGGCCGGGGCGGCGGGCTTCTGAGCGGGAGCGGCCGGGGCGGCCGGGGCGGCCTGGGCCGCGATCGCGAGCGACTGACCCGGGAAGATCAGGTTCGGGTTGGCGCCGACCACGGAACGGTTGTGCGCGTACAGCGCCTGCCAACCGCCCTCGACGTGCTTGGCGTCGGCGATCTTCGAGAGGGTGTCACCGCTGACGACCCGGTAGGAGGCGTCGCCCTGGGCGGCGGCCGGAGCGGCCGGGGCCGAGGCGGCGGCGACCGGAGCGGCGGGGGCGCCGGGGGCGGTGTGGGCCTGGGCGCTCATCGCGGTGACGAGCGGGAGGGCGAAGGAGACACCGGTGACGGCGGTCGCGATGCCGATGCGGGCGGCGCGGGGCAGGGTGATACGACGAGCCTGAGCAGGCATGGAAGTTTCCTCTCCGACGCCTGCGAGGTGAGCTGTCGGGTTCGGGCTGGAGTTGCCCGGCCGCATGCGCGGCTTCACCCCGAGCCGGCCCTGGAACTTCCGCGCAAACAGCGCGAATTCCGGTCCGGCGACTTACCTGTGGGTCCCCCGCTCCTGCCGTACAGAGTTCAGTGCGAGCCACCGGGCAGCGGCAGGACTCGGCGTTCCACCCGGTGGATCCGTCCGGGCTGGCCGGTCGGTCGCTGAACTAAAACTCATCCGTCCGGGTGAAGCAATGTCGATCTCTTGAACCCGCAACAACCCCACCCGCGACGATGACGCTCCGAATGATCCGGAATACGGTGCGTGCACAATCCATTCACTGCCCGCAGCGGATCAACGACCCTCCGCCGACGAGCCGACCCCTCCGTGACCACGCGATCACCCACCGCACCCCCCGGACGCACCACCGGTGACCCTTGTCACGTGCACCCCGCCGGGCGGAGGATCGGGCCGTGGCCACAACCAACGCCGGCTCCTTGCGCCTGGGCACCGCGCAGGGACGCTGGGTCCTCCTGGCAACAGTGCTCGGCTCCAGCATGGCGATGCTCGACGGCACCGTGGTGAACGTCGCCCTGCCCCGCATCGGCACCGACCTCGGCGCCACCCTCGCGTCCCTGCAGTGGACGCTGAACGCCTATCTGCTGACGCTCGCCGGGCTCATCCTGCTCGGCGGCGCGCTCGGCGACCGCTACGGCCGGCGCCGGGTCTTCCTGCTCGGCGTGGTCTGGTTCGCCGTCGCCTCCGCGGCCTGCGCCGCCGCGCCGAACATCCAGGTGCTGATCGCCGCACGCGCCGTCCAGGGCATCGGCGGGGCGCTGCTGACGCCCGGTTCGCTCGCCATGCTCCAGGCGGTCTTCCACCCGGACGACCGCTCGGCCGCGGTCGGCCTGTGGTCCGGCCTCGGCGGCGTGTCGGCGGCCGTCGGCCCGTTCGTCGGCGGCTGGCTCGTGGACGGCCCCGGCTGGCGCTGGATCTTCCTGCTCAACCTGCCGCTCGCCGCCGCCGTGATCGCGGTCGCCACCCGCTACGTCCCCGAGAGCCGGGACGAGAGCGCCACCGGCCGCTTCGACGTGCTCGGCTCGGTGCTCGCCGCCCTCGCGCTCGGCACCTTCACCTACGCGCTGACGGCGGGCGGCGAGGGCCTGTCCCCCGTTGTCTGGGTCACCGGCGTGCTCGGGCTCGTGCTCGGCGCGGCCTTCATCGTCGTCGAACGCCGCGCCCCCGAACCGATGCTGCCGCTCGGGCTGTTCTCCTCGCGGCTGTTCACCGCCGTGAACCTCGTCACCCTCTGCGTGTACGCGGCGTTCAGCGGCGTCTTCTTCCTCCTGGTCGTCCAGCTGCAGATCGTCGCCCGCTTCTCGCCGCTGGTGTCCGGCCTGGCCCTGGTGCCGATCACCGTGCTGATGCTCGCGCTGTCCTCGCGCGCCGCGCGGCTCGGCAAGCGGATCGGCCCGAGGATCCCGCTGACCGTCGGCCCGCTGCTGTGCGCCGCCGGGGTGCTGCTGATGCTGCGCGCCGGCGCCGGCTCCTCCTACTGGGCGGACGTCCTGCCCGCCGTCACGGTGATGGGCTGCGGCATGACGCTGCTGGTCGCTCCGCTGACGGCGACCGTCCTCGCGGCCGTCGAGGTGCGGCACGCGGGCATCGCGAGCGGGGTCAACAACGCCGCCGCCCGCGCGGCCGGCCTGCTCGCGGTCGCGGCCCTCCCGGCCCTGGCCGGCCTGAGCGGCGACGCGTACCGGGTGCCGGCCGCGGTCGACAACGCCTTCCACACCGCGATGCTGATCTGCGCCGGGCTCCTGACGGCCGGCGCGATCACCGCGTTCGCGACCATCCGCGGCAACGTGCTGGCCCCCGAGGACCACCCGGTCGCGGAGCCGGACACCGAGTGGTGCTGCGGCACGACCCCGCCCCTCGACCCCGGCCACGTCCACACGCACGAGGGCCCCGCCACCGGTCCGGCAGCAGGGCCCTCAAAAACCTGACGCTGCGTCAGAGAATGTCACCGGGGGCATACTTGGCCGCCTCCGGGTAGGCCGCGGCGACGGCCTCGACCAGACGGACGACCTCGGCGACCTGCGCACCGGCCGCGCCGGTGAACGAGAGCCGGTCGGCCAGCAGCGCGTCCAGCGCGGCGCGGTCCAGCGGGATCCGCTCGTCGGCGGCCAGGCGGTCCAGCAGCTCGTTCTCGCGGGCGCCGGCGCGCATCGCGAGCGCGGAGGCGACGGCGTGCTCCTTGATGACCTCGTGCCCGGTCTCCCGGCCGACGCCCGCGCGCACCGCGCCCATCAGCACCTTGGTGGTGGCGAGGAACGGCAGGTAGCGGTCCAGCTCGGCCTCGACGACGGCCGGGAAGGCGCCGAACTCGTCGAGGACGGTCAGGAAGGTCTCCAGCAGACCGTCGAAGGCGAAGAACGCGTCCGGCAGCGCGACCCGGCGCACCACCGAGCAGGAGACGTCGCCCTCGTTCCACTGGTCGCCGGCCAGCTCGCCGGTCATCGACGCGTAGCCGCGCAGGATGACGGCCAGGCCGTTGACGCGCTCGCACGAGCGGGTGTTCATCTTGTGCGGCATCGCGGAGGAGCCGACCTGGCCCTCCTTGAAGCCCTCGGTGACGAGCTCGTGGCCGGCCATCAGGCGGATGGTCTTGGCCAGGCTGGACGGCGCGGCGGCGAGCTGGACGAGGGCGGTGAGCACCTCGAAGTCCAGCGAGCGCGGGTAGACCTGGCCGACGCTGGTGAGCACGTTCTCGAAGCCGAGGTGCCCGGCGACCCGGCGCTCCAGCTCGGCCAGCTTCTCGGTGTCGCCACCCAGCAGGTCCAGCATGTCCTGCGCGGTGCCGACCGGGCCCTTGATCCCGCGCAGCGGGTAGCGGGCGATCAGCTCCTCCAGGCGGCGGAAGGCCACCAGGAGCTCGTCGGTGATCGACGCGAAGCGCTTGCCCAGCGTGGTGGCCTGCGCGGCGACGTTGTGGGAGCGGCCGGCCATGACCAGCTCGGAGTGCTGCGCGGCCAGGCTCGCCAGGCGCACCAGCACGGCCACCGTGCGGTCGCGCACGTGCTCCAGCGACTGGCGGACCTGCAGCTGCTCGACGTTCTCCGTCAGGTCCCGCGAGGTCATGCCCTTGTGGATCTGCTCGTGCCCGGCGAGCTCGCTGAACTCCTCGATGCGGGCCTTCACGTCGTGGCGGGTGATCCGCTCACGGGCGGCGATCGAGCCGAGGTCGACCTGGTCGATCACCCGCTCGTAGTCGGCGACGGCGTTCGCCGGCACCTCGACGCCGAGGTCCTGCTGGGCCTTCAGGACGGCGAGCCACAGGTGGCGCTCGAGGACCACCTTGTGCTCGGGGGACCAGAGCTGGGCCAGGGTCGCCGAGGCGTACCGGGAGGCCAGGACATTGGGGATCTGGGGCTTCGCGCTCACGCTTCGCAAGCCTAACAGCCGAGGTCACGCCCACTGCAGCCGACGGCGCGCTACGCCCGTAGAGCCCTGGCGCTACTGCGCGCCGCCCGTCCGGCCTGCCAGCACCGGCAGCACCTGCGAGCAGATCGAGTGCAGCGCGACGCGCTGCTCGTCCGTCATCGCCTCGAAGGCCTGGTGGGTGCGCGCCATCTCGCCGCGGATGCGGGTCAGGATGTCCCGGCCCTGCTCGGTGATCACGACGATCTTCACCCGCCGGTCGCCCGCCGCCGCCTCGCGGTGGGCGAGCCCGAGCGACTCCAGCCGGTCGACGATCCCGGTGACGTTCGAGGCGTCGCAGCCCAGCCGCCCGGCCAGCGCGCGCATCGGCACCGGCTCCTGCACCGCGCCGAGCGCCTTGGCCTGCGAGGAGGAGAGCCCGTGCCGGGCCGCGGCCGCCGCGAAGTCCTGGAAGTAGGCGGCACCGACGGCGGCCAACACCTCCATCAGCTCGGCGTTGGTTGGTACGGTCGTCGTCGCTGTCGAACCCATGGGACCAGCGTACGGCCGAGTGCTTCAGCAACTCAAGCTTTGACCACGGCAACCGTCACGGAATCAACCGCTCAGAGCACCAACTGGTCGAACAACCGCCGGAGCTCGGCCTCCGGGTCCGCGGTCAGCCCCGTGTGCACCGGCCCCGGCTGGACGACCGCGCTGCGCGGCGCCGTCAGCCACCGGAAGCGCTGCCCGGGACTGTCCGACGCCGCCGGCCCGGCCTGCGAACCGCCCGCGCACACCGCCTCGATCCCGTACAGCGCCTTCCGGACGCCGTGCACGTCCGCGACCGGGTCCAGCGCCAGCAGCCGGGCCTGGTCCAGGTGGGTGCGCGCGGCCAGGTGCGCGTTCTGCCGGCAGTACAGCAGCACGCCGACGTTGACGCACTCGCCGCGCTCGACCCGCGGCACCGCGCGGATCACGGCGTACTCGTAGTCGTGGAGTTCGACGGTCATGCGGGCACCTCCGGCAGCCAGTCGCGCGGACCGGCCAGTCGAGCGGTCAGCTGGGCGCGGTACGCGGCACGCACCGCGTCCGGCGAGTCGAAGCCCGGCTCGTCCACCAGCCAGACGTCCGGGATCCGCGCCACGGCCTGCTCGACCGCCGCCTCGGCGAGCGGCGCGAGGTCCTTGTCCGCGGCCGCGAGGTCCGGCCCGGAACGCAGCAGCGCGTGGTCGGAGGCGTCGTACGGACGGCGGATCCACGCGGCGGCGCCCGCCCAGTTGTGGTGGAAGATCAGGCTCGCGCCGTGGTCGATCAGCCGCAGCCCGCCGGTGGCGACCAGCAGATTCGGATTCCGCCACGACCGGTCGACGTTGCCGATGAGCGCGTCGAACCAGAGCACCCGCCCGGCCAGGCCCGCGTCGACCTCGAAGCACAGCGGGTCGAAGTTGAGCGCCCCGCTGACGAACGCCATGCCGAGGTTGGTCCCGCCACTGGCCCGCATCTGGTCCTGGACCTGCGGATCCGGCTCGCTGCGCGCGAGCACCGGATCCAGGTCGACGGTCACCAGCTCCGGCACCGGCAGCCCCAGCCGCCGCCCCAGCTCACCGGCCAGCACCTCCGCGACCAGCGCCTTGCGCCCCTGCGCGGCACCGACCCACTTCAACGCGTACAGCCGCCGGTCGTCGGCCTCGACCAGGCCCGGCATCGAACCGCCCTCTCGCAGTGGCGTCACATACCGGACCGCCGTCACCTCAGGAAGCACACCCCCAACCCTATCGGTGCCCCACCCCCCAGTCCCACCCCATGCCCCGCTTAGCCTCCCCCTCCTCCCCACCCCCCTCCCCCCACAGGCGAGAGGGTCGGGCTGCGGGAGGGGGTGGCGGAGGGGGTGGCCGCGGAGAGGGGCGTGACGGGTGATTTTCAGACTGC
>NZ_JBHVPD010000102.1:7018-39730 GCF_042887525.1 Kitasatospora sp. NPDC057936 | reverse complement strand
ATGGTACTGCAGGGGGGACCCTGTGGGAGAGTAGGACGCCGCCGAACAATCATTCAAGAAAAGCCCCTGATCCATTCGGATCAGGGGCTTTTCGCGTTTCCGGGGGCTTTTCAGGGCGTTTCCCCGGACGTCAGAGCCGGTACTTGAAACCGTAGTGCGACCGTACGAAGCCGAGCCGCTCGTAGAACCGGTGGGCGTCGGTGCGGGTGGCGTCCGAGGTGAGCTGGACGAGGTCGGCGCCGAGTTCGCGGGAGCGGTGGATCGCCCACTCGATCAGTTCGGTGCCGAGGCCGCTGCCGCGTTCGTCGGCGTGGATGCGGACGCCCTCGATGATCGCGCGGGTGGAGCCCTTCCGGGAGAGGCCGGGGACGAGCGTCAGCTGCAGCGTGCCGACGGCTCGGCCGGCGCGTTCGGCGACGACCAGGTGCTGGTTCGGGTCGTCGGTGATGCGGGCGAGGGCGGTGCGGTACGGGGTGAGGTCGTCGGGGCTCTCGCGCGTCGCGCCCAGCGGGTCGTCGGCGAGCATCGCCACGATGGCCGGCAGATCGGCCTCCGTCACCCGGCGGATCGTCAGAACGGTCGTCTCGGTCATGATCAGAGAATAGGGGCCCCGATCTCCCGCACCACCCCCTGTCTACGCCCGTAGCACCCCTTCACGGCCCTTCCCGGGGTGATTCCGCGTCACTCGCCGGGCTTGGCACTGGTGATGACGGCGAACACCGCTCCGTGCGGGTCCTGGAGCTGGGCGAGCCGGCCGACGCCGTGGACGTCCATGGCGGGGATCCGGACCGTCGCGCCGAGGGTGGTCGCGATGGCGAGGGCGGCGTCGACGTTGGGGACCTCGAAGTAGGGGAGCCAGTGGGACGAGGTGCCGCGGGCGGTGTGTTCGGGGCCGAGCTGCATGATGCCGCCGTGGGCGTCGTCGGTGCCGCCGCCGGCCGGGGTGAGGACGGTGTAGAGCGCCTCGCCGAACGGGACGTCCTGCTCCTGCCAGTCGAAGACCGCGCGGTAGAAGGACTTCGCGCGTTCGGCGTCGACGCTGTAGCACTCCGTCCAGCAGAGGCTGCCCTCCGCGGTGACCACGTCGAGGCCGCGGGTGTCGTGCGGCTGCCAGACGGCGAAGTCGGCGCCGGTCGGGTCGGTGTAGCCGGCCATCCGGCCCGCGGTGAAGACGTCGAAGGGCGCGAACCGGACTCGTCCGCCCGCCTGGCGGACGAGTTCGGTGGTGCGGTCGGCGTCGGGCGTGGCGAAGTACACCGTCCACGTGGGCAGCGAGCCCTCCTCGACGAGCGGGCCGAAGGCGGCGACCGTCCGGCCGTCGAGCCGGAAGAAGCCGTAGCCGCCGGCCTCGGGTCCGGCGGAGTCGGTGGACCAGCCGAACAGGGCGGTGTAGAAGTCCGCGGAAGCCCGGGTGTCGGGGCTGCCGAGGTCGAGCCAGATCGGGGCGCCGGGCCGGTAGTCGGTGGTGAGCATGGCGGCACTGCTCCTCGGACGGGGCCCGTGCGGGCACGGGTGCGGTCGGTGGCCCCCCGCCCCTCCCAGCCTGGCACCTGCACCGGTGGGCCGCACGGCAGGCGGTCACGGCCGTGACGGGCCGTGACCGGGGCGGCTGGAGGTCGGCCGGAGGTCGGACGGCGGCCGGAGGGGTGCCGTCCGGGAGCGGTCCGGACGTGTCCGACCGGGACGGTACGGTGCGTAGCGGAATGGTCCGCCCGTACCGGTCGAAGGGGGTCCCGGTGGCCAGGCAGCCGCAGGCGGGACAGGAACCCGCGCAGCGCCAGCTCGCCCAGGTGGAGGGGGTGCTGGAGCGGATCACGTACGCCAACGAGGAGACCGGGTACACGGTGGCCCGGGTGGACACCGGCCGGGGTGCGAACGACCTGCTGACCGTGGTGGGGGCGCTGCTGGGCGCGCAGGTCGGGGAGTCGCTGCGGCTGCACGGGCGGTGGGGCTCGCACCCGCAGTACGGGCGGCAGTTCGCGGTGGAGAACTACACGACGGTGCTGCCGGCCACGATCCAGGGCATCCAGCGGTACCTGGGGTCGGGGCTGATCAAGGGGATCGGTCCGCGGTTCGCCGAGCGGATCGTGGAGCGGTTCGGGGTGGACACCCTGGAGGTGATCGAGAACGAGCCGGGCCGGCTGATCGAGGTGCCGGGGCTGGGGCCGAAGCGGACGAAGAAGATCGCGGCGGCGTGGGAGGAGCAGAAGGCCATCAAGGAGGTGATGGTCTTCCTGCAGGGGGTGGGGGTGTCGACCTCGCTGGCCGTGCGCATCTACAAGCAGTACGGCGACGGCTCGATCGGGGTGGTGCGGAACGAGCCGTACCGGCTGGCCTCGGACGTGTGGGGCATCGGTTTCCTGACGGCGGACCGGATCGCGCAGGCGGTGGGGATCCCGCACGACAGCCCGGAGCGGGTGAAGGCGGGGCTGCAGTACGCGCTGTCGCAGAGCACCGACCAGGGGCACTGCTACCTGCCGGAGGAGCGGTTGATCGCGGACGGCGTGAAGCTGCTCCAGGTGGACGTGGGGCTGGTGATCGACTGCCTGGCGGAGCTGGTGGCGCTGGAGGGGGTGGTGCGCGAGTCGGTGCCGGGGGAGGGCGCCGAGCCGATCACCGCGGTGTACCTGGTGCCGTTCCACCGGGCGGAGATTTCGCTGGCCAACCAGGTGCTGCGGCTGCTGCGTTCGGACGCGGACCGGATGCCCTGGTTCGCGGGGGTGGACTGGCCGGTGGCGCTGGAGTGGCTCGCGAAGCGGACGGGGGCGGAGCTGGCGCCGGAGCAGGAGCAGGCGGTGCGGCTGGCGCTGACGGAGAAGGTCGCGGTGCTGACGGGCGGTCCGGGCTGCGGCAAGTCGTTCACGGTGAAGTCGATCGTGACGCTGGCGCTGGCGAAGCGGGCGAAGGTGGTGCTGGCGGCGCCGACCGGCCGGGCGGCGAAGCGGCTCGCGGAGCTGACCGGGGCGGAGGCGTCGACGGTGCACCGGCTGCTGGAGCTGAAGCCCGGCGGGGACGCCGCGTACGACCGGGACCGGCCGCTGGAGGCGGACCTGGTGGTGGTCGACGAGGCCTCGATGCTGGACCTGATCCTGGCGAACAAGCTGGTCAAGGCGGTGCCGCCGGGGGCGCACCTGCTGTTCGTCGGGGACGTGGACCAGCTGCCGTCGGTCGGCGCGGGCGAGGTGCTGCGGGACCTGCTGGCGGACGGCGGCCCGGTCCCGTCGGTGCGGCTGACCCGGATCTTCCGGCAGGCGCAGCAGTCGGGCGTGGTGACGAACGCGCACCGGATCAACGAGGGCAGGCCGCCGCTGACGGACGGTCTGCCGGACTTCTTCCTGTTCGCGGAGGACGACGCGGAGCGGGCGGCGGGTCTGACGGTGGACGTGGTGGCGCGGCGGATCCCGCAGAGGTTCGGGTTCGATCCGCGGCGGGACGTCCAGGTGCTGGCGCCGATGCACCGGGGTCCGGCCGGTGCGGGGAACCTGAACACGCTGTTGCAGGCGGCGGTGACGCCGGCCGGGGAGGGGGTGGCGGAGCGGCGGTTCGGCGGGCGGACGTTCCGCGTGGGGGACAAGGTCACGCAGGTGCGCAACAACTACGACAAGGGGCGGAACGGGGTCTTCAACGGCACAGTGGGTGTGGTGACCGCCCTCAGTGTGGACGATCAGCGGCTGACGGTGCTCACCGACGAGGACGAGGAGGTGCCCTACGACTTCGACGAGCTGGACGAGCTGGCCCACGCGTACGCGGTGACGATCCACCGTTCGCAGGGCAGCGAGTATCCGGTGGTGGTGATTCCGGTCACCATGTCCGCCTGGACGATGCTCCAGCGAAACCTCCTGTACACCGCCGTGACCAGGGCACGGAAACTCGTGGTGCTGGTGGGGTCACGCAAGGCGATCGCGCAGGCCGTCCGGGCCGTCAGCGCAGGTCGGAGGCACGCCGCGCTCGATCATCGACTTGCCACTGGATGATTATCCAACAGGATGGTTGCCTCTAATGTTCTCTTGACGTGAAGAGATTTACGGCAGAGCCTAGGATGGCGCCGATCTTGTCCGGTTCGTACCGGCTGCGGCGGCAGGTTTTGTAGGGGAGGGCCCTTTCGGGCCACCCCGGGTGCGCGGCTGTCCTCCAGATGGGGGATGGTAGAGACAGTCAGGGCACCTTGGAAGAGGATTCATTTCGTCGGTGAGGAAGACGTGAGCGACAACTCGGTAGTACTGCGGTACCAGGACGGCGAGTACGAGTACCCCGTCGTCGAGAGCACTGCGGGCAACGCCGGCTTCGACATCTCGAAGCTGCTTCCGCAGACCGGCCTGGTCACCCTGGACAACGGCTTCGGCAACACCGCCGCCTACAAGTCCGCGATCACCTTCGTGGACGGCGACAACGGCATCCTGCGGTACCGCGGCTACCCGATCGAGCAGCTCGCAGCGCAGGGCGGCTTCGTCGAGACCGCGTACCTCCTGATCAACGGCGAGCTGCCGAACGCGGACCAGCTCTCCGAGTTCAACCGCGAGATCACCCAGCACACGCTCCTGCACGAGGACGTCAAGCGGTTCTTCCAGGGCTTCCCGCGCGACGCCCACCCGATGGCCATGCTGTCCTCGGTGGTCGGTGCGCTCTCCACCTTCTACCCGGAGAGCCACAACCCGTTCGACGCGGCCCAGCGCCACCTGTCGACCGTGCGCCTGCTGGCCAAGCTGCCCACCATCGCGGCCTACGCCTACAAGAAGTCGATGGGCCAGCCCTTCGTCTACCCGCGCAACGACCTGAGCTACGTCGAGAACTTCCTCCGGATGACCTTCGCGGTCCCGGCCGAGGACTACGAGCTCAACCCGGTCATCGTGAACGCGCTGGACAAGCTGCTGATCCTGCACGCGGACCACGAGCAGAACTGCTCCACCTCCACCGTGCGCCTGGTCGGCTCCAGCCACGCCAACCTGTTCGCCTCGATCTCGGCCGGCATCTCGGCGCTCTGGGGCCCGCTGCACGGCGGCGCCAACCAGGCCGTGCTGGAGATGCTGGAGAGCATCCAGAAGGACGGCGGCGACGTCGACGCCTTCATCACGAAGGTCAAGAACCGCGAGGCCGGCGTCAAGCTGATGGGCTTCGGCCACCGCGTCTACAAGGCCTTCGACCCGCGCGCCGCGCAGGTCAAGCTGCTGGCGCACGAGGTCCTCGGCCAGCTGGGCAAGCAGGACCAGCTGCTGGAGATCGCGCTCAAGCTGGAGGAGCACGCGCTCAAGGACGACTTCTTCGTCTCGCGCAAGCTCTACCCGAACGTGGACTTCTACACGGGCCTGATCTACCGCGCCATGGGCTTCCCGACCAGCATGTTCACCGTGCTGTTCGCCCTGGGCCGGCTGCCCGGCTGGATCGCCCACTGGCACGAGATGATCAACGACCCGACGAGCCGCATCGGCCGTCCGCGCCAGATCTACACCGGCACCGCCATCCGCGACTACGTCGCCCTCGGCGAGCGCTGACGCAGAACCCCGAAGGGCCCGGCCGCACGTGTGCGGCCGGGCCCTCGTGCGTCCCCGCGCGGTGGAGCCGTGCGGATCGTTCCCGCGGGGACGGGATCGTACGGCGCACGACTCCGGGGCCGGCCGCAGCCCGGGACGGCCGCTCAAAGCGTCCCTGGCCCGCCACAACCCCGGCGCCGTGCGCGAAGGCCGTCGATTCGACGGCCGACCCGGGGCCCGCCGGAGCCCCGTCGGCGGCAGTGGAGGCACGGGGACGCGTTGCCGTTCGTCGCGTCTCCGTCCCTCGGAAAACTGCCGCACTACCAACCTAAGACGTATCAGGGTGCGAGAAGTTACGCCCGGGGGGTGTGAGCTGCCTCTCGCCACGCTCCGTGTGCGCGTCGTACCGGGCCCATACCACACGTTCCGGCGCGGGCGACGTCACCCTCCCCGCAGTCACGGCAACCGAGCGTGATAGGAATCGTGGCATTCCGGTACGGACCGTCCCGCACCCTCGCAGCGTGGCGGCGGAACTGGGGAGGGAGTGCGCAGATGGCCAGGAACGTCGTAGTCACCGGCGGTGGCACGGGAATCGGGTTCGAAGTGGCGCGGCGGTTCGCCGAGGCGGGCGAACGGGTCGTGATCGTCGGCCGCCGCCGGGCGGTGCTGGAGAAGTCCGCGGCCGAGCTCGGGCCGAACGTCACCCCGCTGGTCTGCGACCTCGCCGACCCGGACGCCGTCGAGGCCGCGCTCGCCGAACTGCCCGAGCGCGTCGACGTGCTGGTGAACAACGCCGGCAGCCGCGAGACCGTGATCGGCGCCGGCCCGCACGCGCTGCTGGCGCGCTGGCGCGGCGACTTCGAGCGCAACGTGCTGACCGTGGTGCTGCTCACCGAGTCGATCCGCGACCGGCTCACCCCGGGCTCCGGCCGGGTCGTCACGATCAGCTCGATCGCCGCCCTGCGCGGGGCCGGCTCCTACGGCGCGGCGAAGGCCTCGCTGCACGCCTGGAACCACTTCCTGGCCGCCCAGTTGGGCACCTCGGGCATCACCGCGAACATCGTCGCCCCGGGCACGGTGGCGGGCACCGAGTTCTTCGGACCGCGGCTGGACGAGGCCGAGGTGGCCCGCCGCGCGGCGCGCACGCTGCTCGGCCGGATCGGGGAGACGGGGGAGGTCGCGGGGGCCGTGTACTTCCTCGCCTCGCCCGAGGCCGGGTTCATCACCGGCGAGATCCTGCACTGCAACGGCGGCGAGCTGCTCGGGCGTTGAGCCCCTGACGGTGTCGAGCCCCGGACGGCGTTGAGCTCCGGACGGCGGCGGGCCCGGACCGGTTCGACCGGTCCGGGCCCGCGCTCGTTTCGGGACGGCCTCTCGGGCCGGGCCGCTGGGGACGGCCGTCAGGCGGCGGCCTCGAAGCGGCGCAGCCGGAGGCTGTTGGTGACGACGAAGACCGAGGAGAAGGCCATCGTGGCCCCGGCGATCATCGGGTTGAGCAGTCCGGCGGCGGCCAGCGGGATCGCGGCGACGTTGTAGCCGAAGGCCCAGCAGAGGTTGCCCCGGATGGTGCCGAGGGTCCGGCGGGAGAGCCGGATGGCGTCGGCGGCGGAGCGCAGGTCGGCGCGGACCAGGGTGAGGTCGCTCGCCTCGATGGCGGCGTCGGTGCCGGTGCCCATGGCGAGGCCGAGGTCGGCCCGGGCGAGCGCGGCGGCGTCGTTGACGCCGTCGCCGACCATGGCGACCGAGCGGCCCTCGGCCTGGAGGCGTTCGACGACGGCGACCTTCTCCTCGGGCAGGACGCCGGCGATCACGTCCTCGGGGGCGATGCCGACCTCGGCGGCGACGGCCTCGGCCACCGCCCGGTGGTCACCGGTCAGCAGGACCGGGCGCAGGCCGAGCGCGCGCAGTTCGGCGACGGCCCGGGCGCTGGTCGGCCGGACCGCGTCGGCGACCTCCAGGACGGCCCGGGCCTCGCCGTCCCAGCCGACCGCGATCGCCGTCCGCCCGGCCGCCTCGGCGGTCCGCTTGGCCGCGGCCAGGCGTTCGGGCAGGGGCCGGGCGTGCTCCGCGAGGAGTTCCTCCCGGCCGGCGACCACCGCGTGGCCGTCGACGACGCCCCGGACGCCGAGGCCCGGGATGCTCTCGAAGCCGTCGACGGGCGGCAGCCCGCCGGTCCGCTCGGCCGCGGCGCCGGCGATGGCGGCGGCGATCGGGTGTTCGGAGGCGTGTTCCACGGCGCCCGCGAGGCGCAGGGCCTCGGTCTCGGTGACGCCGTCGGCGGTGTGGACGGCGAGCAGGGTCATCCGGCCGGTGGTGACGGTGCCGGTCTTGTCGAGGACGATGGTGTCGACCTTGCGGGTCGTCTCCAGCACCTCCGGGCCCTTGATCAGGATGCCGAGCTGGGCGCCGCGGCCGGTGCCGACCATGAGGGCGGTCGGCGTGGCGAGGCCGAGGGCGCACGGGCAGGCGATGATCAGCACGGCGACGGCGGAGGTGAACGCCGCGGTCGGGCTGTCGGTGGCGAGGAGCCGGCCGACCAGGGCGGCGAGCGCGATCAGCACGACGACCGGGACGAAGACGGCGGAGATCCGGTCGGCGAGGCGCTGGGCGGCGGCCTTGCCGTTCTGGGCGTCCTCCACCAGCTTGGCCATGCGGGCGAGGCGGGTGTCCGCGCCGACCCTGGTGGCCTCGACGACGAGCCGCCCGCCCGCGTTGACGGTGGCACCGGTGACGGCGTCGCCGGCGGCGACCTCGACCGGGGCGGACTCGCCGGTGAGCATCGAGGCGTCCACGGCGGAGGTGCCCTCGACCACGACGCCGTCGGTGGCGATCTTCTCGCCGGGACGGACCACGAACCGGTCCCCCACCGCGAGTTCGGCGATCGGGACCCGCACCTCGCGGCCGGCCCGGCGCACCGCCACGTCCCGGGCGCCGAGGTCCAGCAGGGCGTGCAGGGCGGCGCCGGCCCGGCGCTTGGAGCGGGCCTCCAGGTAGCGGCCGAGCAGGATCAGCACCGTGACGGCGGCGGCCGTCTCCAGGTACAGGGTGGACGAGGCGTCGGTGTCGCCGACGGTGAGCGAGAACGGGTGGTGCATCCCCGGCACCCCGGCGTGGCCCCAGAACAGCGCCCAGAACGACCAGCCGAAGGCGGCCAGGGTGCCGAGCGACACGAGGGTGTCCATCGTCGCGGCGCCGTGCTTGAGGTTCGTCCAGGCGGCGCGGTGGAACGGCAGGCCGCCGTACACGACGACCGGGCCGGTGAGGGCGAAGGCCAGCCACTGCCAGTTGGCGAACTGCAGGGCCGGGACCATCGACAGCAGCACCACGGGGATGCCGAGGAGGGTGCTGGTCCGCAAGCGGTCGAGCAGGGGGTCGGCGGGCGGCTCCGGCGTGGCGGCCTCGGCCGGCTCGGGCGCGGCGGCCGCCGGGGGCGCCGGGAGTTCGGCGGTGTAGCCGGTGCGCTCCACGGTGGCGATCAGGTCCTCGACCGAGACGCCGGGGCCGTAGTCGATCCGGGCCCGCTCGGTGGCGAAGTTGACGGTGGCCTCGACGCCGTCCATCCGGTTGAGCTTCTTCTCGACCCGGGCCGCGCACGCGGCGCAGGTCATCCCGCCGATCGACAGCTCGACCCGGTCCGGGGCGTGCTCCCGGCCCCCCGTGCCGGTGGCGCCCTCGATCCCGGGTGCCGTCGTACTCATGCTGCTCCTAGGGACGGTGTGGCGTGGGGCGGCCGGCGGGCCCGCTGCCCGGGCCCGCCGTGCCGGACGGGCTCAGGCGCTGCGGCCGACCAGCTCGTAGCCGGCCTCGTCGACGGCCGCGCGGACCTGCTCGTCGTCCAACGGGGCGGCGGAGGAGACGGTCACGGTGCCGGCCTTGGCGTCGGCGGCCACCTCGGTGACGCCGGTCAGGGCGGACAGTTCCTCGCTGATCGCGTTCTCGCAGTGGCCGCAGCTCATGCCGGTGACGGTGTAGGTGATGGTGCTGGACATCCGGGCCTCCGGGAGGTCTGTGCGGCCCCGGGCGGTGCCCGGGTTCTCATGCTCATCACACCATACCCCTGCGGGGTATTCCGTGGAGGGGTGTGGTGATGCGGATCGCAGCGCCGTCCGGGCGGTTCGGCGGTTCGGCGGTGCGCGGCGGGGCGCTCACGCCGGAGCGGACGGGAACTGGGCCGGGATCGGCGCCGCCCGGTCCCGCCGGGCCAGCACCCTCAGCCACAGCAGTCCACCCAAGGAGACCACGACCAGGCCGGCCGTGTCGTAGAAGGTGTAGAGGTGGACCTGCTCGGTGGTCGGGTCCGGCATGTGGCCGAGGTCGAACAGGGCGCGCTGCCAGTCGCTCGCGGTGGTCCTCGCGACCAGCCAGACGGCGATCCCGCCCATGCTGTCCCAGAGCGCGTGCAGCAGCGATACGCCCAGGTAGGTGACGACGACCGGAGTGGTGACCCGGAAGCGGCCGGCGCGCCGCTCGCGGAACAGCACGCCGCCGGCGATCGCCGTCCACAGGACGTGGCCGACCGGTGCCACCAGCCCGCGCAGGATCTCCGTCTCGACCAGGTCTCCAAGGGAGAGCCCCTGGACGCTCAGCACGGCGTTGAACGCGTATCCGGCGCTCTCGAAGGCCGCGAAGCCCGCGCCGACCGTCGCGCCCAGCACCAGCCCGTACCGCAGGCCGCTCACCCGCAGCCGCCGGCAGACCAGGACCAGCGCGGCGAGCTTGACCGCCTCCTCGATCAGGCCGACGCCCACGTACATCCAGACCGACGGCGAGAGCAGGTACGTCTCCAGGACGGAGGCGCCGAGGACGCCGATGATGCCGCCGAGGCCGAAGCAGGCGAGGACCCGGTCCGGGCCGAGGTCGGCCGCGTGGCGCTCGTACGCCCACACGACCACGGTGGCCGGCACGAGGAAGCTGCCGAGCAGCACGATCGTCGGGACGAGGTTGCTGTCGGCCGTGAAGAACGTGACGACGACCGTGGCGACCCACAGGGCCGAATTGGCGAGGAGGACCCGCGGCCAGTGCACCGGCTGCGCCGCCGGGCCGGTCCGGCGGTCGGAGATGCGCGAGGTGTTGCGGTACCCGGACACCGGTCGTGGCCTCCATCTGCGTGGCTGGTCTGGTCGGTTGCTCGCTCGGCCGGTCGCCCGGCTGCCGTGGTCGCACTGTATGACAAATGGGGTGTTTCGGTACGGTCCGTCCTGGTCCGGGAAGGGGTCGCGGAGGGTCCGTGCGGGGCGGCCGGTCGGGCTGCCGCGGGCTGGGGAGGGTGGGCGCCTTGATCGTCCGATATGTTCGATATGTGTTCCCGATCCGCCGCGCCCAGTCGCCCGCGGCCCCCACGGCCGCCGGGCTGCCACCGGACCGGCAGCGCGACGCCCTGCTGGCCGCGGACCTCCAGGACGTCTCGTTCTGGCGGCGGGCCACCCCGGCGGTCGCCGCGATCGTCGTGGTCGGCCTGGCCGACCTGCTCTCCGGCAAGGACCGCTACCTTGCGCCGCTGATGACCGTCGTCCCGGTGATCGCCGCGCTGACGCTCAGGCCCGGCGAGCTGTTCGCGGTCTGCGCGGTCGGGCTGCTCGCGGTGTTCGGGCTCAGCCGCTACGACGAGGTCGTCAACATCAACGACGCGCGGTTCGTCTACGGGGCGATGCTCAGCTACATCGTGCTGACGCTCTTCTCCGCCTGGGTCGCCAGGATCAGGATGCGGCGCGCGGCGGCGTTCGCGGCCGTCAGCTCCGTGGCGGAGGCCGCCCAGCGGGCGATCCTGCGGCTGCCGGGGCCGGTCGTCGGACCGCTGCGGCTGGCGGTGCGGTACGTGTCGGCGGCGGACGCCTCGCGCATCGGCGGGGACCTCTACTCGGTGCTGGAGACCCCGCACGGCACCCGGGTCGCGGTCGGGGACGTCCGGGGCAAGGGGCTCGCGGCCGTGCAGACGGCGGCGGTCGTGCTCGGCGCGTTCCGCGAGGCCGCGTACGACGAGACCGGGCTGCGGGGCGTCGCGGCGCGGGTCGAGGCGAGCGTCGAGCGGCACGTGCCGGACGGGGAGTTCACGACGGCGCTGTTCGTGGAGTTCCGCACGGCGGGGGTGATCGAACTGCTGCAGTACGGGCACGTGCCGCCGATCCGGGTGGACGGAGAGGGCAAGGCGCACGTGCTGGACTCGCCGGACCCGTGGGTGCCGCTCGGGCTCGGGCGGCTCGCGGCGGGGGAGCCGGTCAGCTGGGGGCGGGACTTCGGGGTGGACGACGTCCTCGTGCTCTACACGGACGGCGTGATCGAGGCCCGGCACCGCAGGAGCGGGGAGTTCTATCCGCTGGCGGAGCGGGTCGGGGACCTGGTGCAGGGGGCCGCGCGCTCGGCGGGGGAGCTGGAGGCGGCGGTGGAGCGGGTGTACGGGGATCTCCTGGCGCACACGGGCGGGAAGCTCGGGGACGACGCCCTGCTGCTGTTGATCACTCGGACGGATGACCAAGCGGCGGAGGGGGCGTGACGGGAGGGGTGTGACGGGAGGGGGCGCGACGGCGGGGATCCGCGGTCGCGCCCCCTCCCGGCTAGCCCGCCGTGACGTCGGCCAGGGTGCGGAAGATCAGGGCCGTCGAGGTGGCGCCCGGATCCTGGTGGCCCTTGCTGCGCTCGCCCAGGTAGGAGGCGCGGCCCTTGCGGGCCTGCAGGGCGGTCGTGTCGCGGGCGCCCTGTTCGGCGGCGTCGGCCGCCGCCGCGGCGGCCTCGGGCAGGTCGGCGCCCGCGGCCGCGGCGGTGCGGAAGGCGGCCACGGCCGGGGTGTACGCGTCGACGATGGTCTTGTCGCCGGGTTCGGCCTTGCCGAGGGCGCGGACGGCGTCGAGGCCGGCCGCGAGGGCCTCGGCGAGGGCGGCCGGGCCCGCCGGTGCGGGCAGGGCGGCGCCGATCGCGCGGAAGGCCTTGCCGTACAGCGGGCCGGAGGCGCCGCCGACCTTGGAGATCAGCGTGCTGCCGGTCTTGGTGAGCACCGCGCCGGGGCCGGCCGGCCGGGGGCCGTCGAGTGCGGCCAGGGCGGCCAGGACGGCGGCGAATCCGCGCTGGAGGTTGCTGCCGTGGTCGCCGTCGCCGATCGCGGAGTCCAGCTCGGTGAGCCGGCCCTGCTCCTTCTCGACGGCGGCGGCGATCGCGCGGATCCAGGCCTCGGCCAGCGGGGTGTCGAAGTCCACGTGCGTCTCCTCGCTCAGGGCTCAGGCCCGCTTGAGGGCGGGGGTGTCTACGGGGGCGTCCCAGAGGTCCAGCAGCTGTTCGTCCGCCTTGGTGAGGGTGAGCGAGAAGCCCGCCATGTCGAGGCTGGTGACGTAGTTGCCGACGAGGCTGCGGGCCACCGTGATGCCGCGCTCGGCGAGCCGGGCGGCGACCTCGCCGTAGACGACGTACAGCTCCAGCAGCGGGGTGCCGCCCAGGCCGTTGAGCAGGGCGATGACCTCGTCGCCGGGGGCGAGGTGGTGGTCGGCGAGGATCGTCCCGACGACCTCGGCGGCCAGGTCGCGGGCCGGGCGCAGCTTCTCGCGGCGGCGGCCGGGTTCGCCGTGGATGCCGACGCCGACCTCGATCTCGTCCTCCGGCAGGTCGAAGCCGGGTTTTCCGGCGGCGGGGACGGTGGCGGCGGTGAGCGCGATCGCGAAGGAGCGGGAGGCGGCGTTGACGCGCTCGCCGAGGGCGGCGACGTCGTCGAGCGGGGCGCCGCGTTCGGCGAGGGCGCCGGCGGTCTTCTCGACGATGACGGTCGCGCCGGTGCCGCGGCGCCCGGCCGTCCAGGTGGAGTCCTCGACCGCGACGTCGTCGTCGACCAGGACGGTGCGGACCTCGACGCCCTCCTCGGCGGCGAGTTCGGCGGCGAGCTCGAAGTTCATGACGTCGCCGGTGTAGTTCTTGACGACGAGGACGACGCCCGCGCCGGAGTCGACGGCCTTGACCGCGGCCAGCACCTGGTCGGGCACGGGGGAGGTGAACACCTCGCCGGGGCAGGCGGCGTCGAGCATGCCGCGGCCGACGTAGCCGGCGTGCAGCGGCTCGTGCCCGGAGCCGCCGCCGGAGACCAGCGCGACCTTCGGCGCGCCGGGGCGGGCGGCCCGGGTGACCACGCGGTTGGCGACGTCCACCGTCAACTCGGGGTGGGCGGCGGCGAATCCGGTCAGCGCGTCCTCCAGGACGCTCTCCGGGGTGTTGATCAGCTTCTTCAACGTTCTTCGCTCCCTCGGTCAGGACGCTGCTGCCGTGATTGCTGTCGCCCCGACGCTATGCCAGCCGGGGGCGCGACGGCACGGGATGCGACACGCGCGGCCCCCGCCGCCCGCCCGGAACGGCTTTCGGAGCGGCCTGCGGCGCGGCTTCCGGAGTGCCTTTCGGAGCGGCGCGGCGGGTCGTAGGGTCGGGGCATGACCGAACACGTGGGTATCGTCCTGGTCTCGCACAGCGCCCAACTCGCCGCCGGGCTGCGGGAGCTGCTCGGCGAGCTGGCCCCGGACGGGGTGCGGGTGGTGGTCGCCGCCGGGACGGAGGACGGCGGGCTCGGCACCAGCTACGACCTGATCGCCCGGGCCGTCGGCGAGGCGGACGGCGGGGCGGGCGTGGTCGTGCTGCCCGACCTCGGCAGCTCGGTGCTGACCGCGGTGACCGTGCTGGAGGACGCGCCGCGGCCGGGCGTGCGGCTGGTGGACGCGCCGTTCGTGGAGGGCGCGGTGGCCGCCGCGGTGACCGCCTCGACCGGGGCGGGGCTGGCCGAGGTGGTCGCGGCGGCCGAGGAGGCGCGCGCCTTCCGCAAGCTGTGACGGCCGGCCGCTGCTCCTACTTCCGCTCCTACTCCTACTCCTACTCCTACTTCGCGTCCGCGTAGCAGTCGACGACGGCGGTGGTGAGCGGGAAGCGGACCGGGGTGTCGCCGAAGACCAGCAGCCGGGCCTCGTCGGCGGCCTCGGCGACGGCGGCGGCGACCTCGTCGGCGAGGTTGGCCGGGGTGTGCACGATGACCTCGTCGTGCTGGAAGAACACCAGGTGCGGGCGGTCCTCCGGGACGGCCGCGGGCAGGGTGTTCAGCCGCCGGCGCAGCGCCGCGAGCAGGGCGAGGGCCCAGTCGGCGGCGCTGGCCTGGATGACGAAGTTGCGGGTGAAGCGGCCGCGGGCGCGGGCCCAGCGGCCGCCGGCCTCGGCGGCGGTGTCGGGCGCCTCGGTGAGGTCGAGGAAGTCGGCGGAGGCGGGCGGGCAGGCCCGGCCGAGCCGGGAGACGACCACGCCGCCGTCCTCGCCGGTGCGGGCGGCGGCCTCGACGTAGCCCATCGCGGCGGGGTAGCGGTGGCGCAGGGTGTTGAGGAGGGGGCCGATGTCGCCGCTGGTCTGCCCGTACATGGCGCCGAGCAGGCCGAGCTTGGCCTTGTCGCGGTCGCCGCGGAAGGCGCTGGCGGCGAGGGCCTCGTAGAGGTCGCCGCCGGCGGCGGTGCGGGCGAGGCCGGCGTCCTGGGAGAGCGCGGCGAGCACCCGGGGCTCCAACTGGGCGGCGTCGGCGACGACGAGCAGCCAGCCGGGGTCGGCGACGACGGCGCGGCGCAGGATGCGCGGGATCTGGAGGGCGCCGCCGCCGCGGCTGGCCCAGCGGCCGGAGACGACGCCGCCGACGACGTACTCGGGCCGGAACCGGCCGCCGCGGGCCCAGGCGTCCTGCCAGGCCCAGCCGTGGGCGGCGTGGATCCGGGCGAGCTCCTTGTAGCGGATGAGCAGCTGCGCGGCCGGGTGGTCGACGCGTTTGAGCTCCCAGGACCGGGTGGAGCTCAGCTGGATGCCCCGGTCGGCGAAGGCGCGCAGCACCTGGGTGTGCGAGTCGGGGTTGAACGGGCGTCCGCCGAGGGAGCGCTGGAGTTCGGCGGCGAGGTCGGCGAGCAGTTTGGGCTGGGCCCCGGGCACGGTGGGGCGGGGGCCGAGGAGTTCGGTGAGCAGGGCGTCGTGGACGTCGGCGCGCCAGGGCAGGCCGTCGTGGGCCATCTCGGCGGCGACCAGGGCGCCGGCGGACTCGGCGGCGACCAGCACGCGGAAGCGGTGCCGGGCGGCCGGGTCGGTGATCGCGGCGATCCGGCGCTGCTGTTCGGCGTGGACGGCGACGACGGCGGCCAGCGGGTCGGCGCCGGGCGGCAGTTGGAGCCGGTCGGGGGCGAAGAGGGTGTCCTGGCCGTCGTCCGTCTCGGCGGAGCCCGGCTCGGGCAGGTCGTCCGGGACGGGCAGGCCGCGCAGCCGGGACCAGGCGGCGCCGAGCGAGCGGGGCGCGCCGAAGCGGCCCTCGTGGGCGAGCAGGAGGGCCTCGACGAGTCGCAGGTCGTGGCAGCGGCCGACCCGGTCGGGCAGTCGGGGCAGCAGCGGGGCGTAGGCGCTGTCGGCGGCGGCCCAGACCCAGCGGGGCCCCGGCCGGGAGTCGCCTCCGGCGGCCTCCCGGGCGGCGACCGCGGCGGCGAGGTCGGGGACGGTCTCGGGCGGGCCGAGCGGGGCGCCGGCGTCGTCGAGCGGCTGGAGCCGGCCGCCGCGGCCGTGCGGATCGGGGACCAGGGCGGTTCTGGGGGCCACGGGGGCTCCTCCTCTCGGGGCGCGGGGGCGGCTCTCGGTGTCGGTGGCGGTCGTCGGTGGCGGTGCCGGCGGCGGCGCCGGTGTACGGGTCGGGTACGCGTGTGCGGACCTGCGGGGGTCCGGGATCGACGGTAGCCGGTGGGTACGACAACGGCGGACGACGCGGGGCCGGAATCGCGTAGGCAGCGCGCGGGACACGGCGTAGGGTCCGTGAAATGACCGAGAACCCGTTCTTCAAGGCCAGCACCCTGGTCTTCGAACTGCCGCCCTTCGCCGAGATCCGTGAGGAGCACTACCTGCCGGCCTACGAGCGCGGGATGGCCGAGCAGCTGGCCGAGATCGCCGCGATCACGGCCGATCCGCAGCCGCCGACCTTCGCCAACACGCTGGTGGCCCTGGAGCGTTCCGGCGAGGTGCTGCGCCGGGTGGGGGTGGTCTTCCGCAACCAGGTGTCGGTGGACACCAACGACGTCGTCGACGAGGTGGACGCGAAGGTGAGCCCGCTGCTGGCCGCGCACCACGACGCGATCCACCTGGACCGGGCCCTGTTCGCCCGGATCGAGGACCTGTACGGGCGCCGCGCCGAGCTCGGCCTGGACCCGGAGTCGCTGCGGCTGCTGGAGCGCCGGCACACCGCGTTCGTCCGCTCCGGCGCCCGGCTGGGCGCGGCCGAGCAGGAGCGGCTGCGCGAGCTGAACGCCGAACTCGCCGCCCTCGCCACGACCTTCCAGCAGAACGTGAACGCCGCCACCAAGGCCGCCGCGCTGGTCCTGGACTCCGCGGACGAGCTCGACGGCCTGTCGGCCGACGCCGTCGCCGCGGCCGCCGAGAACGCCAGGGTGCTCGGCCACGACGGAAAGTACGTGCTGAGCCTGCGCAGCACCTCGGGCCAGCCCGAACTGGCGCTGCTGACCGACCGGTCGGTGCGCGAGCGCCTGCTCGCCGCCTCCCTCGGCCGGGCCGCGGACGTCAACGGCCCGGTCGCGATCCGGATGGCCGCCCTGCGCGCCGAGCGGGCCGGGCTGCTCGGCCACCCGACCCACGCCGCGTACGTCGTGGCCGACGAGACCGCGGGTTCGGTCGAGGCGGTGTCCGGGCTGTTGTCGCGGCTGGTCGAGCCGGCGGTGGCGATCGCCCGCCGGGAGGCCGCCGAACTGGCGGAGGCGGCCGCGGCGGACGGGATCGCGGAGCTCGCCGCGCACGACTGGGCGTACTACTCGGAGAAGGTCCGGCAGGCCTCGTACGAGGTCGACGCGGCCGCGCTGCGCCCGTACTTCGAGCTGGAGCGGGTGCTGCACGACGGCGCGTTCTTCGCCGCCGGGCTCGCGTACGGGATCAGCTTCACCGAGCGGCCGGACCTGACGGCCTACCACCCGGACGCCCGGGTCTTCGAGGTCGCCGAGGAGGACGGCACCCCGCTGGGCCTGTTCGTCGGGGACTTCCACGCGCGCGCGTCCAAGCGCGGCGGCGCGTGGATGGACGAGCTGGTGTCGCAGTCCGCGCTGACCGGCCGGCGGGCCGTGGTGATGAACAACCTGAACGTCCCGAAGCCGGCTCCGGGCGAGCCGGTGCTGCTGACCTGGGACGAGGTGCGCGTCCTCTTCCACGAGTTCGGGCACGCGCTGCACGGGCTGTTCTCGGACGTGCGCTACCCGCTGTTCGCGGGCACGGCCGTGCCCCGGGACTTCGTCGAGTTCCCGTCGCAGGTCAACGAGATGTGGATGGTCCGGCCCGAGGTGTTGGCCAACTACGCCCGCCACCACGTGACGGGGGAGCCGCTGCCGGCCGAGCTGGTCGAGCGGATGGTCGCGGCCGAGGGTTTCGGCCAGGGCTTCCGGACGGTGGAGTACCTGGCGGCGACGCTGCTGGACTGGGCCTGGCACACCCTGCCGCGGGGCCGGGAGGTCGCCGACGCAGGGGAATTCGAGGCACGGGTGCTGGAGGAGGCCGGGCTCGCGGTGCCGGCGATCCCGCCGCGCTACCGGTCGGCCTACTTCCAGCACGTCTTCGCGGGCGGTTACAGCGCCGGGTACTACGCGTACATCTGGTCGGAGGTGCTGGACGCGGACACCGTGCGGTGGTTCGGGGAGAACGGCCGCTCGGTGCGGGAGAGCGGCGAGGAGTTCCGGCGCGAGCTGCTGTCGCGCGGGTTCAGCCGCGACCCGCTGGAGTCGTTCCGCGCGGTGGTCGGGCGGGCGCCGGAGACCGGGCCGCTGCTGGCGCGCCGGGGGCTGGCCTGATCGCCCTCGTCAGTTCGGGGTGAGCGTGACCGTCACCGGGGTGCCCGGGCGGGCGTGCGGGAGCCGGATCCGGACGCTGCCCGCGCGCCCGTCCGCGGGCGGGCGGACCTCGACCCGGGCGTCGGCGGGCGAGACGGCGACCTGCGCGCCGCGCGGGAACGCGGCGGGCGGCAGGACGAGTTCGCTGCCGCGCCCGGTGCCGTCGGCGTCCCAGCGGACGGTGTCCGGGCCGGTGCGCACGTCCGTCCCGGCGACGGCCGCGGGGTACGGGCCGAACGCGGGCCCGTCGCCGGGGGCGGGCCGCCCGGCCGGGTCGAGCGCGCAGTAGCCGCCGTCGCCGCGGCACCAGTACCACATCGTCCAGCCCGCGGCGAAGCCGTCCATCGCCGCGACCTGCTCCCGGACCAGCCGGGTGTTGCCCGGTGTGCGGGAGTCGGGCGGGCCCCACTCGCCGACCAGGACGGGCAGCCGGTGCGCGGCCGGGTAGGCGGTGATCGCGGCGGTGTAGTGCTCGACGAAGCCGTCGGACGGGTCCCAGTCGGCGCCGTTCTCGACGGCGGTGTCGTAGAAGTGCGGTGCGTAGCCGAGCCGGGGCGCGCCGGGCCGGGGGTCGCCGAAGCCCGGCAGCCGGGTGGGCACGCCCTGGCCGACCAGGACGGTCGGTTCGACGAACAGCCAGGCGCGGCGGTCGACCTGGCGGACGGCGGCGATCAGGCGGCGGTACATGTCGGCGAGCCGGCCCTGTTCGAGGGCGGCGGAGGCGGCGGCGAGGACGGCCGGGTCGGTGGGGTCGCCGTCCACCGGGCCGAAGGGCTCGTTGAACAGGTCGTAGCCCAGCAGCGAGCGGTGGCCGCGCAGTTCGCGGGCGAGCCGGGTGTAGAAGTCGGCCTGCCAGGCGCGCAGGTCGGGGTCGTCGTAGAGGTGGCGGAAGGCGGCCTGGACGGCGGGCTGGAAGTAGCCGGCGAACCAGTCGTTCGGATCGGGGGTGAACGGCAGGCCGTCGTCCCGGGTGGCCCAGCGCGGGATGCCGCGGTCGCCGCCGCCGAACGCGGGCCCGTAGACGTCCTGGTGGAAGTCGACGAGGGCGAGCACGCCGTAGCGGTCGGCCCAGCCGAGGAGCCGCTGGAGGCGGTCGAGTTCGGCCGGGTCGAGGCGGCCTCGCTCGGGCTCCAGCCGGTTCCAGGAGACCGCCACGCGGATCAGGGTGAAGCCCTGGGCCGCGACGGACCTGACGTCCGCCTCGGTGGCCTCGGCGTACTTGTCGAGGTTGAAGCCGCGCAGCTGGAGCCGGCGGCCCCGGGCGTCTGTGAGCGCGGTGTGGCCGTCCGGGCCGGTGGCGGTGCCGGTCGGGAAGCGGGCCGCCGTGGCCGCCGTGGCTCCGGCGGCCTCACCGGCGGACGCGCCGGGGGCGCCGGCGAGGACGGCGGTGGCGGCGAGCAGCAGGGCAACGGCGGTGCGGCGCAGGCGCATTCGGACCTCGCACGGCGGTGGGTGGGGCCCGATGATGCCCGCGCTGCCGGGGCCGGCACAAGGGTCTGGACGAAAGGCTTCAGACGGCGCCGTTCGCCTCGGCCGGATCGGCGGGCGCGGTCGGCAGGACGGCGGTCGGCAGGTCCGCAGCGGCGGCGAGGCGGCCCCAGAGCAGGTCGGCGAGGGCCTGGACCATGCGGGTGCGCGAGCACGGCTTGGACTCCAGCCACCAGTCGCCGGCCGCCAGCACCATGCCGGTGATGCCCCGGCCCCAGGCCTCGGCGAGCAGGTCGCGGTCGGCGCCGAGGTCGACCTGGCTCTGCACGGCCCGGGTGATCTCCTCGGCGATCTGGCGCAGCGCGGGGGCGAGCGCGTTGCCCGCGCCGGTCGGGTCGCCGGGCTCGGGGTGGGTGAGCAGCCGGTAGACCTGCGGGCGGGCCTCGATGCCGGCCAGGTAGGTGTCCAGGACGTGCTCGACCCGGTCGCGGCGCTCCAGCGGTGCGGCGAGCGCGGCCCGCACGGCGGCCAGCAGGCCGCCGGTGTGGCGCTCGGTCAGGGCCCGGATGAGGCCGTTCCGGTCGCCGAAGTGCCGGTAGAGGATCGGCTTGGTGATGCCGGCCTCGGCGGCGATGGCGTTCATGCTCGCGGCCGGGCCCTCGCGCTGGATGACCCGGTCGGCGGCGTTGAGCAGCTGCTCGCGGCGGGGCTCTCGGGACATGCGCTGCTCCTCGGGTCGGGTGGGCCGGCGCGGGGGGCGCCGGGCGGTGCGGGGCGTTGACACCGGTTACCAATCAGTAGCAGACTCCGACGATGTTACCCCGGGTAACACCCCGGTCGGCCGTACCCCTTCTGCGGAGGCAAGCACCATGAGCAGCACGTTCTCGATGGACCCGGGTGCGGACCAGCTCGCCGTGCGCGACTGGCTGCACGGCTTCGCCGCCGACGTGGTGCGGCCCGCCGCGGCCGAGTGGGACGAGCGCGAGGAGACCCCCTGGCCGGTCATCCAGGAGGCTGCCAAGCTCGGCATCTACTCGCTCGACTTCTACGCCCAGCAGTACTTCGACCCCTCCGGCGTCGGCATCCCGATCGTCATGGAGGAGCTGTTCTGGGGCGACGCGGGCATCGGCCTGTCCATCGTCGGCACCACGCTGGCCGCCGTCGCCGTGCTCGCCAACGGCACCGACGAGCAGATCGGCACCTGGACGCCGCAGATGTTCGGCACCCCCGACGACGTCAAGGTGGCCGCCTTCTGCTCCTCCGAGCCGGACGCCGGCTCCGACGTCTCCGCGCTGCGCACCCGGGCCGTCTACGACGAGGCCAAGGACGAGTGGGTGCTCAACGGCACCAAGACCTGGGCCACCAACGGCGGGATCGCCGCCGTCCACGTCGTCGTCGCCACCGTCGACGCGGAGCTCGGCGCCCGCGGCCACGCCTCCTTCGTCGTCCCGCCGGGCACCCCCGGACTGAGCCAGGGCCAGAAGTTCAAGAAGCACGGCATCCGGGCCTCGCACACGGCCGAGGTCGTCCTGGACGGCGTCCGGGTGCCCGGCAGCTGCCTGCTCGGCGGCAAGGAGAAGCTGGACGAGCGGCTGGCCCGCGCCCGCGAGGGCGTGCGCAAGAGCGGCCGGGGCAACGCGGCCATGGCCACCTTCGAGGCCTCCCGCCCGGCCGTCGGCGCGCAGGCGATCGGCATCGCGCGGGCCGCGTACGAGGTCGCGCTGGACTACGCGAAGACGCGTGAGCAGTTCGGCCGCCCGATCATCGACAACCAGGGGGTCGCCTTCCAGCTGGCCGACATGCGGACCCGGATCGACGCCGCCCGGCTCCTGGTGTGGCGGGCCTCCTGGATGGCCGTCAACAACCGGCCGTTCACCGCGGCCGAGGGCTCGATGTCCAAGCTGTACGCGGGCGAGACGGCCAAGTGGGTCACCGCGCAGGCGATGCAGATCCTCGGCGGCAACGGCTTCACCCGGGAGTACCCGGTGGAGCGGATGCACCGGGACAGCGCGATCTACTCGATCTTCGAGGGGACCAGCGAGATCCAGCGGCTGGTGATCGCCCGCGCGATCTCGGGGATGCCGATCCGCTAGCCGGGCCTCAACGGGCCAGCCAGAAGGTGAGCCCGGCGCTGAGGGCGCCCACCACCGTGCCGACGACGGTCTGCGCGGTGGTGTGGTCCCGCAGCACCGTCCGGGACCAGCCGACGGCGGCGACCAGCGGGGAGAGCGCGAGCCACCACGGGCCGAGCGCGATCGCCAGGCAGACCACCGCGCCGCTGGTGACGGCGGTGTGCACGGAGACCTTCCACCACACGGTGATCACCAGGATCGGGATCAGCGACGCGAACATCGCGGCCACCAGCGCGGTCAGGTCGGCCGGGGCGGCGAGCCACAGCATCACCGCGAAGGCGATCGCGACCGAGCCCATGATGAACGGCAGGACCGTCAGCCGGCTCTGCCGGTGGCCGACGTGCCGGTCCCCGACGGTGCCCCGGCGCATGGCGCGCTGGATGAACAGGGTCGGGATCACGGCCGCGAACAGCGCCGCGAAGGCCGCCCAGGCGATGCCCTTCCAGCCGTAGCGCAGGCCGCCGAGCAGCGGCAGCAGCACGATGATCACGTTCTTCGGCTCGACGCCGTCGGTGATCCGCCGGGCCCAGAGCGTGTGGGGGGCGGGGGCGGTCGCGGCTTCGGTCATCGGGGTCGCTGCTCCGGGGATCGGTCTGGTCGCTCTGGGCGGCCCGGGTGGTCGTGGGGCGGTCGGGCCGGATGATCGTACGTGCGCGCGGCCGCCGGCCCGCGGTCGGGCCGGTGGGAAACGGGCCGGTGGGAAGCGGGCCGGTCGCACATGCGCCGGTAGGAAACAGGCCGGTCAGAACCGGGCCGGGCGGCCCTCCAGGAACGCGGCCAGCCCCTCGTGCACGTCCGAGGCCTCCCGGGAGCGCCGCTCCCACGGCTCCAGGGCCGCCGCCGCCCGCTCCTCCGGGACGGCCAGGGCGGCCTTCACCGCGCCGATCGTCTGCGGCGAGCGCCTGGTCAGCAGCCGGGCGAACTCCAGCGCGGCGGCGTCCAGTTCGGCGTCCGGCAGGGCCTGCTCGGCGAGGCCGAGCGCGAGCGCGTCCCGGCCCCGCACCAACTCGCCGGAGAACAGCAGGTACTTGGCGCGCGCCGGGCCGACCAGCCGGGCCAGCCGCAGGGTCGGCACCGCCGGGTAGACCACGCCGAGCTTGGCCGGGGTGATCCCGAGCCGGGCGTCCTCGGCGACGAACCGCAGGTCGCACGCGACGGCCAGCTGGCAGCCGCCGCCGACGCAGGCACCCCGGACGGCGGCGATCGTCGGGTGCGGGAAGGCGGCCAGCGCCTCCTCGGCGGCGACGTTGACCGCGTGGTAGGCGTCCGCGCGCTCCGGATCGCCGTACACCTCGGCGAGTTCGGCGATGTCCGCGCCCGCGCTGAAGGTGCCGCCGGCGCCGGTCAGCAGCAGGGCGCGGACGCCCGCGTGCTCGGCGAGCTCCCGCAGCACCCCGGGCAGCGCCCGCCAGATCGCCAGGGTGACCGCGTTGCGCCGGTGCGGGCGGGCGAACTCCAGCACCGCGACGCCGTCCTCGCCGACGTGGGCGTGCAGCCCGTCGGCGCGGGCGGGCAGGGTGGTGCGCTCCCGCGTCAGCAGCGACCGGTCCGTGCGGTCCTCGTGGTCCGTGCGGTCCTTGTGGTCGCCGTGGTCCGTGGGGTCCATGCGGGCGGCACCTCCGGGTCTCGTGGTGCGCCCACTCTCTCAGGCGGCGCCGGCGCAGTAGTCGCCGAGGCCCCGCTCGACGAGGGCGAACGCGCGGTGGGCGCGGTCGAGGGCGGCGGGCAGGGCCTCGGCGGCGCGCTCGCCGGCCAGCACGCGGAGCTGGTTCTCGGTGGTCAGGGTCACCCGGACGGCCAGCAGCTGGGCCCCGGCGACCCGGGCGGTGAGCTCGTCGTGGGCCGGGTCCTGGGCGAGCAGCTCGGCGGTGAGCAGTGCCTGGGCCTCGCGGCCGAAGCCGGCGGTGGCGCGCGTCGCGAGGGCGGGGGTGCCGTGCACCAGCCGGACCACGTCGAGCACGACCCGGTCGTCGTTGAGGCCGGTGGCCGGGTCGAGCCGTTCCAGTGCGGCCAGGAAGTGGTCGCGCAGGGCCGTCACCGCCGAGGCGCCCGGGGCGCGGTCGCGCACCACCCGGGCCGGCTCGTCGAGGTGCTGCTCCATCGGGCCCATGACCAGGTCTTCCTTGGTGGGGAAGTAGTTGAAGACGGTCATCTTGGACACCTCGGCGGCGGCCGCGATCTCGGCCACGGACACCTGGTCGAAGCCGCGTTCGGCGAACAGCCCGATGGCCGCGCGGAAGATCCGGATGCCGGTCTGGATCTTCTTGCGCTCGCGCAGCGGGAGCGCGTCGAGGTCGCGGCCGGGGCCGAGGTCCAAGCCGTGGTTCGTCGCCATGGCCCGACTGTACCAGGCTCAAAGATGGTCCGGGATGAAGTTTTGTCTCGGCCGAAGAATCGATCGGGCTAAAGAATTGACTCGGTACATATTGGCTGCCATCGTGGTGGACGTGCCGCCGGGCCGCACCGGTCCGGCTCCGAACTCCACCGTCTCCGGGGGGACTTACCGATGGCATCCGAAAGCCCGATGACACCCGCCCAGCGCAGACTGGGCATGCTGCTCTGCATGGTCACGATCGTGCTGGCCATCCTCGACTCGAACATCGTGTCCGCGGCCACCGTGCCGATCGTCCGCGACCTCGACCCGGTCCACGGCGTCGACCGGCTGCCCTGGCTGATCAGCGCGTTCTCGCTGGCCGCGACCGCCCTCCTGCCGCTCTACGGCAAGCTCTGCGACGTCTACGGCGCCAAGCGCGTGCTGCTCGGGGCGGTCGGCACCTTCCTGCTCGGCTCGGCGGCCTGCGGCGCGGCGCAGACGATGGGTCAGCTGATCGCCTTCCGGGCCGTCCAGGGCATCGGCGGCGGCGGGCTGATGAGCGTCACGATGGTCGTCATCGCCCACCTCAAGGACCCGGCGGAGCGCGGTGCCGGCAAGGGCGGCGCCATGGGCGGCATCTTCGCGGGCGTCGGCATGGCCGTCGGTCCGCTGGTGGGCGCGCTGTTCACCGACCACGTCGGCTGGCGCTGGATCTTCTACGTGAACCTGCCGCTCGGCCTGCTCGTCCTGGTCGGCACCGCCCTGGTGCTCAAGCTGCCGCGGACGGTCGGCCGCCGCGGCCTGGACTTCCTCGGCGCCGCCCTCGCGGCCGCTTTCGCCACCGGCCTGCTGCTGGTCACCGAGTGGGGCGGCAAGGACTACGCCTGGACCTCCCCGGTGATCCTCGGGACCGCCGCCGCCACCCTCGCCGCGCTCGGCCTCTTCCTGTGGCGCCAGGCCACCGCCGCCGAACCGGTGCTGCCGCTCTCGCTGTTCCGGATCCCGGTCGTGCGGATCGGCTTTGCCGTCCAGGGCCTCGCCGGGATGGGCATGATGGGCGCGATCGTGTACGTGATGATCTACCTGCAGATCGCCCGGGGGGTCGCCCCGACCTCGGCCAGCCTCTACCTGATCCCGATGGCCGCCGGGATGACCGCGTCCGGCGTGCTGGTCGGCCGGCTGACCGCCCGGGGCCACGCGCCGCGCACCTTCCTGGTGGCCGGGGCCGCCTTCGGCGCGCTCGCCCTCGCCCTGCTGGGGCTCAGCGGCCCGGACACCGGCCTGTGGGCGGTCGGCCTCGAACTCGCCCTGCTCGGCGCCGGGTTCGGCCAGCTGATCGGCCAGCTGATCCCGCTGGTCCAGGACGCCGCCCCGCGGCACCAGCTCGGCGTGGCGACCACCGGCATCCGGTTCTTCCAGACCCTCGGCAACGCGCTCGGCGCGGCGCTCTTCGGCACGCTGCTGGCCCGGGTCTTCGCGGAGGGCGAGCCCGGCCGGTCGATGGGCGCGCTCCGGACGCTGACCGGGGCGGCCCGGGACCACGCGGTGCGCAGCTTCACGGACGCGGTCGACGTCGTCTTCCTGTCGGCGGCCGGGGTGATGGGGCTGGTGCTGCTGCTCGCGCTGCGGCTGCGGACGCCGGCCGCGGAGGTGGCGGCCGACGCGGCGGACCGGCCGGTGCTGGCGGCCTGAGCGGGGCCCGTGCGCGGTCGGTGCGTCGAGGAGCGGGGCCCGGTGGAACGTGGGGAATCCACCGGGTCCCGCTCTTCGCGCGGCCCGGCCGTCAGGCCTGCGGCTTCCACTCGGTCGCCAGGATCCCCCAGATCTGCTTGTCGTGGCGGACGCCGTTGTGCGGGTACCACTCGCGCAGGGTGCCGTCCAGCGTCATGCCGAGCCGCTCGGCGACGGCGCGGCTGCGGGCGTTCCCGGCGGAGCACCACCACTCGGCGCGGTGCAGGCCCCGGGTGGCGAAGGCGTAGTCGAGCAGGTGCCGGACGGCGGCGGTGATCAGCCCGCCGCCCTCGCCGGCCGGCTCGGTCCAGGCGCCGATCTCGCAGACGCCGTTCTGGGTGCTGAAGCTCACGAACATCACGCCGCCGACGAGCGTGCCGTCGCGCCAGATGCCGAAGATCCGGCCGGCGTCGGCGGCCTGCTTGTCGGCGTAGCGCTGCAGGGTGGCGCGGGCCGAGTCGAGGTCGGTGGAGTAGCCGGCCCACGGGATCCACGGGTCGGTGTGGGCCCGGGCGCGGTCGATGTGGGCGAGGAACTCGGGGGCCTGCCACGGCTCCAGCGGGCGCAGTTCGGCGTTCTCGGCGAGCGGTACGGCAAACAAGGGTGGGGCCTTTCCGGGGAGGGCGCGGGACGGGCGTTCCGCCTGGAGCATCATTCATAACAAACGTTTGGTATGTACGATAGCCCCCATGACACCGGCCCGTGGAGACCATGACGCCCGCCGCCTCGCAGTCTCCGAGGGAGTCTGGCGGGTGCTCTCGACCCGCGGCTTCGAAGGGCTGACGCTGCGCGCGGTGGCCGCCGAACTGGGCGCCTCCACCGGTCTGCTGACGCACTACTTCCCCAACAAGCGGGCCCTGCTGGGCCACGCGCTGGAGGAGCTGGACCGGCGCTCGCTCTCCCGGCCCCGGCGCACCGCCCCGGCCGACGGCACCCCGCCGCCGCCCGCCGGGCTGGCCCGGCTGCGGGCCGCGCTGCTCGACGTCCTGCCGCTGGACGAGGCCGCCGTGGCCGGCAACCGGATCTGGGTCGGCTCCTGGGACGTCGCCCTGGCCGACGCCGAGCTGACGGCCGCCCACGCGGGCCGCTACGGGCGCTCGCGCGAGGCCCTGGCGGGGCACGTGGCGGACGCGCAGCGGCTCGGGGAGCTCCCGGCCGGGACGGACGCCGGGGAGCTCGCGGCGGGCGCGCAGGCCTTCGCGCTGGGGCTGGTGGTGCAGGCGCTGTTCTCGCCGGGGGAGTTCCCGCCGGAGCGGCAGGTCGCGCTCCTGGACGCCCACCTGGCGGGGCTGGCGGGGGCTCCTGCTCCTTCCGGGCCTTCCGGGCCTCCTGTGCCTTCCGGGCCTTCGGTGTCGGACGCGGGCTGAACTCCGGGGCGGGGCCCGGGACCGGTCGTGCGCCGGAACGGCCGAATCCGCACCGAGAGGGCGGATTCGCCGGATTTCCGTCGTTCGGCGGGCGTCGTGCGTTTGGTCCTCAGTGGCGCCGAATGCCGGAGTGAGTTTCTCGCGATGCCCATGACACGCATTGTCACGGGTTATGAGCGGTGCGTGTGCGGGTGATTTCCCGGCGGCCGCGACGGCGGCCCGCGAATTGGCAGGTGGTGCCCCCAGCAGGATTCGAACCTGCGACCTACCGCTTAGAAGGCGGGTGCTCTATCCGCTGAGCTATGGGGGCGGGACGGGCGGCGCCCGGGTGGGCGTGACCGTTGCCGGGATCGGGCGGCGGGCGCGTGGGGCGCCCGGGTCCGTCCCCGTACCTGAGGGTTGGGGGTGGGGGTTGGCAAGCCCTCGCCCTGTCGGGGACAGGATAAGGGTGTCCAGTTCCTCGGCCGGGTTCGACGGCACCGCCGTTGGTGTGTCGGCTCCGGTGGAGCGGTCCGATAATCGCAGGTGAACGCCGTGTGTGCAGCGTTCTGGCAGCGTTCCGCGCCGGACGTTGTGCAGTCGTTACGGGGCTGCCGCCTCACCCGTTATGGATTCGGCACGGAGAAACTACCGCGTGCGGCGCGGGTGGGGGACCCTATTCGGCTTCCTTCGGTCGGATGACGTGGGCGGACGGCGGGCGGTCCGCGTTCCCCGGCGGAGGGGAGGGCCGGGAAGGGTCCCGATTGTTGTCATGCTCGCGAAGAGTCTGGGGTCCGCAGGGGAGCGGAAGGGCGAAATTCACCCCTGCGAGTGACAAGAGTTTTCCACAAGGCCGAGTTGTCCACAGGATTTCGGAACTTCCTGGCGGGGATTTCCCGTGAAGCGCACTCTCGTCACGCACCGGTCGATTCCGTACGGTGCATCGGCGAGAACGGAGAGTGCGTTGTGAACGAGACTCAGGTGACGGTGATCGGCAATGTCGCGACGGAGGTGAGCTACGGCGAAACGGGCAGCGGCGTGCCGATGGCCAACTTCCGGCTCGCGTCCACCGAGCGGCGGTACGACCGCGAGCGCCAGTGCTGGGTGGACGGCGAGACGCAGTGGGTGACGGTGACGGCCTGGCGGGCGCTGGCGGTGAACCTGATCGGCTCGCTCTCCAAGGGGGATCCGGTGGTGGTGAGCGGTCGGCTCCGGGTGCGGGAGTGGGCCGAGGGCGAGGGCAAGCGCGGCCGGGTGGAGGTCGACGCCAGATCGGTCGGACACGATCTCAACCGCGGTACCTCGGCGTTCCGTTGGGCGGCGGGTGCGCGGGGGCACCCGCCGGCGGCGGTCGTCGCGGCGGGCGGCGAGCCCGGCGGGTCGCCCGCGGGCGAGGCGGTGCCGGGGTGGATCGCGGACGCCCTGGCCGCGCGGAAGGCCTCGGCGGCGGCTTCCACGGCGGTCGCGGCTCCGCCTGACGGTGGGGCGGATGGGGCGGATGGGACGGATGCGGCGTCCGAGGGGGCGTCCGGTGACGGTGGCGAGGTGTCCGGAAAGGGAAGCGGAGGTGACGTCCAGGGGCTGCTGATCTGACGCCGGGTCGATCAAAAGTGTCGACAAATATGTAGATCGAGGCGGTTGTTGCGCCCGCACGCGCAATCTCCGCCGGATAACAGAAAGTGGCGGAGAGTTTCTGGCCGATCGTCAGCTTGTGTGGAAACTGGGAGGGTTGATAACGATACAGATACGGAATCGTCCTGATTTCGCATGGAGGTTTCCGGACCTCTGGGGGTCAATAGGATTCATCTGGTTCATACCCCGCAGCGGCGCCATAGGGGGCGCGCGCGGCAAGGCAAGTCGGCGGGCTGCCCATCGGCACGGCCCGGCCCGGAGGGAAACCAGATGGTTCAGATGCAGGGGCGGAGTCTTCCCCGCATAGCTAGTGTCATGCTCACGACCAGCATTGCGCTGGGCGGAGGTCTGTTCGCGGCCGGTGCGGCGGCTGCGGCCGCACCTGGCTCGGGCGTGACCGCCATCGTCCAGGACACGATGCTCGGCGAGCGGATCGACATCGAGGGCGGCGACACCGTCAACGGCGGTCTGTTCACGCTCAAGACGGACAGTGGCGAGCTCAAGACCTACTGCATCGACTTCGGCAACCCCGTGTACCTCGACAGCGGGGCGCAGTACCAGGAGTCGGACTGGAAGTCGAGCTCGCTCGGCCGCAAGGACAAGGCGCAGGACGCCTCCAAGATCCGCTGGATCCTGGAGAACTCCTACCCGCAGGTCACCGACCTCGCCAAGCTGTCCACGGACGCCGGCGTCACCGGTCAGCTCTCCCCGGAGGACGCCGCGGCCGGCACCCAGGCCGCGATCTGGAAGTTCTCGGACGGCAAGAACGCCACCCCGCAGGACTCCAAGGCCAAGCAGCTGCGCGACTACCTGATCGGCGACAAGAACAAGGGTGTCGCGGCCGAGCCGAAGCCCTCGCTCACCCTCGCCCCGGAGTCCGTCTCCGGGAAGTCGGGCGGCAAGCTCGGCCCGTTCACGCTCAACTCCAGCGCCGCCCAGGTGAAGCTGGCGGTGGCCGGTTCGGCCGCCGACAAGATCAAGGTCCTCGACAAGGACGGCAAGCAGGTCAACGGCGTCCTGAACGGCCCGATCGCCAAGGACACCCAGCTCTTCCTCGACGTCCCGGCCGGCACCCCGGACGGTGGGGCCACCCTCACCGCCTCGGCCGAGACCGTCGTCCCGAGCGGCCGCGTCTTCCTCAGCGAGGGCTACACCCCCGAGAAGCACAGCCAGACCATGATCCTGGCCGGCTCCAGCAAGCTGAGCGTCAGCGCCACCGCCAAGGCCACCTGGAAGCAGGGCAAGGGCGCGCTGCTCGACAGCATCGCCCAGGTCGAGTGCGACAGCAACGGCGTGCGGGTCACCGTCGCCAACGGCGGTGACGAGGCCGGCACCGTCAACGTGAAGCCGGTGGGCAAGGACCTGGTCGTCCAGCCCGGCAAGACCGAGAGCCTGGTCGTCCCGGTCACCAACAAGGCCGCCTACGACATCACCGTCACCGGCCCGAACGGCTACACCAACAACTTCAAGGGCATCCTGGACTGCAAGGGCACCGGCACCACCCCGGTGACCCCGAGCTCCGGCCCGTCCACCCCGGCCGCCACCGGCAAGCCGTCCACCCCGGCCGGCACCCCGTCCGCCTCGGTGAGCACCGCCGCCCACCCGGCCCCGGCCGTCACCAGCTCGGCCCCGGGCACCGGCGGTCTGGCCCAGACCGGTGCCAGCAGCAACACCCCGATCCTGGCCGGCGTCGCCGGCGCCCTGGTCATCGCCGGTGGTGCCGCGGTCTTCTTCCTGCGTCGCCGTGGCCGCCACGGTGGCAGCGCCGCCTGAACCGGTAGCACGCACTAGCCGCACGGCTAGGTAGCGCGACGGCCCGGCGACCCCCACCCGCGGCGGGGGGCCGGGGCCGGAGGGGTGGGGGGGGGGGTGGGGGTGGGGGTCCCCGGGGCGTTACGGCCCGGGGGGGCGGGGGCGGCGGTGGGGGTGGGCCCCCAGTTGGCCCGGCGCGAGCCCGCCGGCCCGTCCGGTATACCCCGGTGGGGTCACCCGGGCGGTTCGGGGCTCCCGGCCGGTGCGGCACAATGGAAGGCTGCAAGCCGAATTACTCCCGACGACGCCGGAGCGATCTCACGTGGCGGAATACATCTACACGATGCGCAAGGTGCGCAAGGCGCACGGAGACAAGGTCATCCTTGACGACGTGACGCTCAGCTTCCTCCCCGGGGCGAAGATCGGCGTCGTGGGCCCCAACGGTGCCGGTAAGTCCACCGTGCTGAAGATGATGGCCGGCCTGGAGCAGCCCTCCAACGGCGACGCCTTCCTCTCGCCCGGTTTCACCGTCGGCATGCTCCTCCAGGAGCCGCCGCTCGACGAGTCCAAGACGGTCCTGGAGAACGTCGAGGACGGCGTCAAGGAGATCAAGGGGAAGCTCAACCGCTTCAACGAGATCGCCGAGCTGATGGCGACCGACTACTCGGACGCCCTGCTCGACGAGATGGGCAAGCTCCAGGAGGACCTGGACCACGCCGAGGCCTGGGACCTGGACGCCCAGCTGGAGCAGGCCATGGACGCCCTGGGCTGCCCGCCCGGCGACTGGCCGGTCACCAAGCTCTCCGGTGGCGAGAAGCGCCGCGTGGCGCTCTGCAAGCTGCTGCTGGAGGCGCCCGACCTGCTGCTCCTCGACGAGCCCACCAACCACCTGGACGCCGAGTCGGTGAACTGGCTGGAGCAGCACCTGGAGAAGTACAAGGGCACCGTCGTCGCCGTCACCCACGACCGGTACTTCCTGGACAACGTCGCCCAGTGGATCCTGGAGCTCGACCGCGGCCGCGCCTACCCGTACGAGGGCAACTACTCCACCTACCTGGAGACCAAGCAGTCCCGTCTCAAGGTCGAGGGGCAGAAGGACGCCAAGCGCGCCAAGCGCCTCAAGGAAGAGCTCGAGTGGGTCCGCTCCAACGCCAAGGGCCGCCAGGCGAAGTCCAAGGCCCGTCTGGCCCGCTACGAGGAGATGGCGGCCGAGGCGGACAAGATGCGGAAGCTGGACTTCGAGGAGATCCAGATCCCGCCGGGCCCGCGCCTGGGCAGCGTCGTCATCGAGGTCGAGAACCTCAACAAGGCCTTCGGCGAGAAGGTCCTGATCGACGACCTGAGCTTCACCCTGCCGCGCAACGGCATCGTCGGCATCATCGGCCCGAACGGCGCCGGCAAGACCACCCTGTTCAAGATGCTCCAGGACCTGGAGACCCCGGACAGCGGCACGGTCAAGGTCGGCGAGACCGTCAAGATCAGCTACGTCGACCAGACCCGCTCCAACATCGACCCGAAGAAGACCCTCTGGGAGGTCGTCTCCGACGGTATGGACTGGATCAACGTCGGCCAGGTCGAGATGCCGTCCCGCGCCTACGTGTCGGCCTTCGGCTTCAAGGGCCCGGACCAGCAGAAGCCGGCCGGCGTGCTCTCCGGCGGTGAGCGCAACCGCCTGAACCTGGCGCTCACCCTCAAGCAGGGCGGCAACCTGCTGCTCCTCGACGAGCCCACCAACGACCTCGACGTCGAGACGCTCTCCTCGCTGGAGAACGCCCTGCTGGAGTTCCCCGGCTGCGCCGTGGTCATCTCCCACGACCGCTGGTTCCTGGACCGGGTGGCCACCCACATCCTCGCCTACGAGGGCGAGAGCAAGTGGTTCTGGTTCGAGGGCAACTTCGAGTCGTACGAGAAGAACAAGATCGAGCGACTGGGCGCCGACGCCGCCCGTCCGCACCGGGCCACCTACAAGAAGCTGACCCGCGGCTGACACCCAGCTGTCACGACGGCCCGGCAGACTGCCCCCCGGGGCGGCCTGCCGGGCCGCGGCCCGCAGCCGCCGAA